>CAMLDJ010000001.1 GCA_946478755.1 uncultured Pedobacter sp.
CAAATAAATAATGCGTCAGTTTTAAAGAAATCAGGATCATAGCGCTCTTCGTCCTTTTCAAAATTGACTAAAAAGGGCTGGATCTGATAACTAGCCAAGAGGTCAAGCTTTTTCTCAGTAGTGCTGGAGCCTTTTACAATGTAGTTTTGCCCGACTAACTTCTTTGCCAGTTCCAGTCCATACCAGCCACAGCCTAAAATACTAATTGTTTTCGGTGCTGTTGAAGCGATAAAGTTACTCATCAGCATTTTTTACTTTTGGGATTAAAAATAAAAAGAGGGTGATGTTTTTCGCATACCCTCTTTTAAAAAGACTTTGTTAATAACTAAAGTACTGATACGTTAGATGCCTCAGGACCTTTTTTGCCATCATTTAATTCAAACTCTACACTGTCACCTTCACTCAGTTCTCTGAATGAATCTCCTGCAATTGCAGAAAAGTGTACGAAAATATCCTTTCCTCCATCTTCTGGAGTTATAAATCCAAACCCTTTTGCAGAATTAAACCATTTAACTTTTCCTGTTGTACGCATATTGTTGATATATATTTCGATGTGAAAATAATCAATTGATTTTTAATATCAAAATACCAGCAGCCTGCTCTTTACTATAGTTAGGTATGTACGGAATATTTATAAAGCTATTAAAACTTAGCACTTGTGCTTTTGTTTTAGATAGGATTAGCGTGATGATAAAGAGATGATTATGTTAGGGAAAAGGAAAGCAAAAAAGTTCCTGTCAGAAACTGACCTGGACAATAGTACCGCCGAAAATCTCGGCTTGGATGCGGATGGTTCATCTGATGACTCCATATATAGCAATTTGAATAGTGACAACGACAGGATTTCAGGAAATGCGGATGGGGAGGACGATCGAAAGAACACAAAAGAGCCGCCGGGGCATTCTTTATTAGACGAAAAGTAACCTTTGGCATCATTTTTTCTAGTGTATAAATGGTAGTTTATATAGTTTAAAATTTATCATCATGAAAAAGATACTTTTAGTTGTCATATTGGGAATAGCATTTTCTGCGTGTAGCAATAATGCTAAAGAGGAGGCGCTTATTAAGCAGAAAATAGTTGCTGCTGTTAAAGATAGCCTGAGACTTGACAGTTTTAAAAAAGCAGAAGTAAAAGCTAAAGAAGAGGAAGAACAACGGTTAGCTCAAATAAAAGAAGAAAAACGTGTTCTTTTATTAGCGGAACAAAATGAAGCTGCCTCTGCACGATCTTCAAGTAATTATAATAGCAATGAAGCTGCCACTCCGGCCAAGAAAAAAGGATGGAGCCAGGCCGCTAAAGGTGCTGCGATTGGAGCTGGCGCCGGTGCATTGGGCGGCGTCCTGATAGATAAAAAAGATGGGCGAGGGGCTATAATTGGGGGTGTCGTTGGGGCAGGAACCGGTTATTTAATTGGAAGAGGCCAGGACCGGAAATCGGGCAGGGTACAGCCAAAAAATTAGCTGTTAGTAATTAAAGGCCTCATATTTTAAGTATGAGGCCTTTTTTATTTAATAATTAAGCTTATTGCTGTTTTGATTTCCTGTCTTGTATCCGACAATAAATTATTGATCTCAGCATCGTCATATACCGTGATCGAGCCTATCTTTTTTGCGATAACAGCAAGGGCTGTCAGCCCGGAAACGATAGAAGTGTCATAAATTTTGTGGCTTAACTCCTTAATTTTAGTTAAATCTTTGTTTACCACGTGATCTTTAAACTCTTTAGAAAAGTTCATGAGTTCAGTTCTTAGTAAGGACAAAACCTTTGTCAGCACGCTGGCATCGTCACCAACGTATTCCTTTAATTGCTCAATGTTAAAGTGATAAGTGTTATTTTCTGACGGCGAGAGCGATAAATCGCTATGAGGATCGTCAGAAGGGTTTTTTAACCATTTTTTTAAGGAAAGTGCGATGGTATGTGCAACTACCGGTTTTGAGATAAAGTCATCCATCCCGGCTGCAAAACATTTTTCTTTTTCTCCTTTTACATTTCCTGCAGTTAATGCAATAACTGGCGTGTAGCGCTTATGTTTAATGGTTCTTATTTTTTTAGTGGCTTCATAACCGTTCATTTCAGGCATTTGAATATCCATTAAAACGATATCGATTTGCGTGTTTTTATAAATTTCAACCGCCTCAAGACCATTTTTAGCTTCAAATATGGTAGCATTTGGGGCAATTCTTCGGACGATGGTTTTTGCCAATAACATATTCACCGCGTTGTCTTCCGCGATGAGTGCCTGTATCGGGTCATCCATTCGTTCAGGTTCTTGTAATACAGCGTTGTTCTTCTCCGGCCTTTTAGAAATAACCCGGACAAGTGAGCTGTACATGTCTTTGAGCTTGATCGGTTTCAATAGGCGATGGGTTACATTTAATTTCTCGCAGGCTTTGATGATTGTTTCATCCGATGAGCTGTGCAGCAGAATGATTGGCTGATCATTAATCGAGTCTTTTAAAATCTCTCTAATTTTTTTTATCGACTCGAGGCCGTCCAAATCAGGCATATGATAATCCATCAATATGACATCAAATTTCTCTCCTGAGGTTATTAATCTAATAGCCTCTGTACCACTATCTGCTTCAATGGATTTGATTTGCTTTAAAGAAAGCATTTTATTAATGATCAGTCTGTTGTTGGTATTGTCGTCGACAATCAATACTTTTTTTATGCTATCAAGATTTTGTATTTCAATCGATTCACCAGCTTCAGATTCCAGGATAATTTCAAAATAAAAGGTACTGCCCTTACCTGGAGTACTTTCTACCTGCAATTTACTGTTCATAAGTCCCAGTAATTTGTTTGAGATGGTTAATCCCAAGCCTGTTCCGCCATATCGCTTTGTGGTGGATGCATCTTCTTGCGAAAAGGCATCAAATATTTTAAGTTTCTTATCAGGATTAATCCCAATTCCTGTATCTCTTACCGCAAAACGATACTTAATTTCTCTGAGCTGTGGATCTGTTAATGCCTCGACCTTTAGTTCTATTTCTCCCTTTTCAGTGAATTTTACAGCATTACCTAATAAATTGATTAGAATTTGCTTCAGCCGTAGTTCATCTGCCCAAATATACTTTGGTAAATCCGACGAGATATTCAATAACATCTCCAGTCCTTTACTTTGTACCTGATATTTTATGACATCCGCAGATTCTTCTGCCATTTCATACAGATTGAATTTGGACCTGTTCATTTCCAGCTTGCCCGCTTCAATCTTCGAAAAATCTAAAATGTCATTAATGGTATTGAGTAGCGCATTGCCAGACTGGGTAACTATGGATAAATATTGTTGCTGCGTTTCGTTCAACTGGGTCTTGATCAATAGATCCGTAAAGCCTATAATCCCGTTTAAGGGGGTACGGATTTCATGACTCATGTTTGCCAAGAATTCTGATTTAGCCTTGTTTGCATGTTCAGCATCTTCTTTAGCAGCAATCAGGCTGGCCTCCATATTTTTTATTTTGGTGATGTCCTGAAATGTGCCACGTATCTTCAAACAGCGACCGTCAACAAACTGGGGCATACCGATTGATCTTATCCAGATATCATTCCCTTTAGCTGTGGTTAATTCCAGTTCCAGATCCCAGTTTCTTCCATGTAGTACTGCTGCATTAAGCGCATTAAACCGGCTATCTCTACTATCCCCAGATTTATAAAACAATAGCTCGTTTTCCGGATTAGGTTCAAAATCAGCGCTAACCTCGAATATATCCCTGGCCACTTCCGACCAATCCAGTTTCTGCTCCTTCAGGTCCAAATCCCAATTGCCCAGGCGTGCAATATCATTCGCCTGTTCCAGTTTTTTATTTTTGTTCTTTAGTTCCTTAGTTAAGGTATGTCGTTCAGTAATATCAATGGCATTGCAGATGATATAAGGTTTATCTGTTGCCGCATCTTCGAGCACGCAATTGAATATCCATATGATAGGGTTGCCATTTTTATGGCTGGTTGTCATTAAACCAGTTGCTTTTCCTTTATTTTTAATTTCCAGCAGATGATCCTGGATCTGTACATGATATTGGTTAGGGATCAGATCGAATAGGTTCATACTTTGCATTTCGGTCTTTGTAAAGCCTAAATGCTGTGGGCCATTCTTATTGATGAACAGGAAATTGCCTGAGAGATCATGTGTAAACATAAATCCTTGGGTATTCTCGACGAAAGCTTTTAGTTTATTTTCGCTGGCTAATATTTTTTGCTGATGATTTTTGTCTTTAGTAACATCTCTTGCAATGGCCAACACTTTGTGGACATCGGTTTCTCCCGTAACACTCCATTGCAAGGTTCTGTAATCGCCTTTTTTTGTTTTAAAACGGTTCGTGAAATTCACTACAGTTTTACCTGAACTAATTTGTTTTAACTCATCACTTGTAGATTGCAGGTCATACGGATGTATAAAGTTATACAAAGATTTATTCAATAAATCTTCCTCTGACCATCCTAAAATGGTTTTAAAGGCTGGATTTATTCTTTGTAAAAAGCCATCCGTATCCGCTTCGCACATTAAATCATGAGATAATTTATACAGTTTTAAAAAATGATTCCACTCTTTCTTACCTCTGATCTCACTTACCAGGGAAGTTATCTCATTGGATAGTAATTCAAGTAGCCTTTTCTGTTTGGAGGTAAGCTCATTTCTTGGCTTTGTATCAAATATAGATAATGTACCAATGGTATGGTTGCTGGCATCAACGAGGGTTATTCCCGCATAGTAGCTAATTTTGAGGTATTGGTGATTTGCACTCGTTTTAAATCTGATATCATTTGGCACATGAAGTACCTCAAGGATTTCTGAACCTTTTATTGTTTCCTGATAAAAGTCGTTTTCAACAGAAATTTCTTCAGGCGTGAAGATTTTGTTAGATCTGTACCATTGCTTATTGTGATCAATTAAAGTGATGAACGCAATATCGGTATCACATATGGAAGATGTTAATTCAGTGATGCGTTCAAAATGGGCTTCATATACAGGGTCAAATGTCTGAGAATTATTTAACACTTTTAATCGTTCTTTCTCATTTAGGGCAAGAGGTGTATATTTCATATGAAAACGGCTGCCGATCAACTATCTCTAACAACAGAGTAAAAATAGATATTTAAACAATATACTGGGTAAATTCTATAAAAAAAACATTTATGAAATTTATTTTCTGGAAAATGCCTAACCTGATAAATGTATCAACGTTTTTGAATCAACGATTGAACAATGAAATCGCATTAAAGAAATACATGGTTTGTTTAAACTGTTGATGATTAAAATCCCCAAATTGGGGTGTTTTTAAGAAGGAGTGGGCTCAATAGAATGTGTAACTAAATGATTAATTGATTTAAATTGTTTCGTTTTTCTTTAAATACACGTGATATTGTGCTTCAAGTGCGAAAATTAACTATGGGGAATTGTCCAAAGCAAATTTGGCCTGATTATTTCATTTATGTTTATGAAAAAATGTAAAAAAAATGAAAATCTCAACCCTATTGATTCTTCTCATTTTATCTTTCACGAGTTGCAAAAAGGAATCCTTAACTGATGACCTGTCAGGTGTTGTCTTGAACAACAAAGGTATTTTAAGAGTTGAATGCAGCGATTGCCAGATAAACTATTCTGTTCAGGACAAGGCTTATAATGTAAATATAAAAGATGGGAGTGAAGACATTCCTTTTTTCTACGTGACAGATTTCAATCTGAAAACTCAAGTTAAATCACTGGAGGACCAGGGGATAAGATTAATGATCATAGATTCTTTTGGTCGTGTTGTCTCCAATGAACTTAATTCTTGCCAACAAGGTGAGGTGAGAGAAGGATCCTTTAGGATCAATGCCAAATAATTTCTGGTTTGTATGAACGAGCAATACAGTAATGTATTTGCAGGGGTATGCTATTTTTTAATTAGTGGTAATGTTTCCAAAGAGTTGTGGTTACAGTTGCGCTTAATAAAGATTTTTAAAAAAAATGGAATTATTCGATAAGTGAATGGATGGATTTAATAAATATTAAATTTCGATGTTTTTAGTAAATTATTATTTTTACATGAAATTGGACCGAAAAAACTTATTTTAAGAATAAAACAGATTAATAAAGAAGGAGTTAAAATTATTTGTTTAAGTTTGAATTAATTTCACCAAACAAACGGATTAAGCGCTTAAAGTACTATGGATAGTAAGGAAGGTTATAAGAAAATAATATTAGTTGTTGACGATGAACCGAGCATTCTTAAATTATTAAATTTTATTTTGTCTTCTGAATATGCACTGGTTATTAAAACCAGTGGGATAGAAGCTATTGCATGGCTGGAAGAAGGCAATGATCCCGATTTAATTATATCTGATTTAATGATGCCTTATTTTGACGGAAGCACATTGATCAAAAATCTTAAAATAAGTGGTTTTTATAGAAATACACCGGTTATGTTATTGTCTGGCGCAGAAGATTTGGAGGAAAAGGTTAAGGAGATGCCATTTAAAATCGACTGTTTTATTGAGAAGCCGTTTAATCCAACAATTTTGAAATCCCATATAACACAACTTCTCGCATGATGATAACCTCTACTATTAGTCGGCCTGAAATAAACGGTAAAATCATCTACTTCGGTAAATTACTAAAAAGTGTAGTCTTTGAAGATTATGAGTCAAATTTTAACATCCAGCATCTGGATAACCCGGATGATTTTAAAACCTATCTGGATAACCAGTCACTGTTAAGCTTGCCGGACATTATTCTGATAGAGGTGGATGATAATAAGGAATGTTTTGATCAGGTTGCTTATATAAAGAAAAATCCTTTGCTTCATGGACTAGTTATAGTTTTATTAGGTATCAAAGAAGACAAGACATGGAGGAGTAAGGCGTTGAAGCTACAGGTTAATGACTATTATACTTATCCTTTTCCTGTTGAAGATTTTTATGAGCGTCTTAACTTTCTAATAAAGTTTAAGCTGATCAAACCCAAGCTTCTGGAGCTTTCGAAACAGATGGATGTAGAATATCAAATACCTTTGGCGAAACGGGTTTTTGATGTTGTGGCCTCAGGTTGTGCCTTATTGTTTTTAATGCCTCTATTTATTATCGTTGCGATTTTCATTAAGTTAGAATCGAAGGGCGACGTCATTTATAAGAGTAAAAGAGTTGGAGCTGGCTATAAAATATTTGATTTCCTTAAATTCAGATCGATGCGAAGTGATGCGGATCAAATGATTGCTTCGATTGCTAGTTTAAATCAGTATTCCAATGAGTCCAATAAAAAGAATGGTAAGGCTGCTTTTGTCAAATTCAAAGACGATCCAAGGATTACAAAGCTGGGATCTTTTTTGAGAAGAACTAGTATAGATGAACTTCCACAGCTGATTAATGTTTTTGTCGGCGATATGTCATTGGTTGGCAATAGACCTTTGCCACTTTACGAGGCGGAACAATTAACCACTAATGAGTGGTCAACGCGATTTTTAGGGCCGGCTGGTTTAACTGGGTTATGGCAGATCAGTAAGAGAGGAAAAAAGGATATGTCTGAAACGGAAAGAAAGGAATTGGACAACTATTATGCGGACAATTATTCGATCCTTTTGGATCTTAAAATAATACTTAAAACTATTCCAGCACTAATACAGAAAGAGCAAGTGTAGTATTTGAATCTATAAATTAACCTATCTTATAAATAAATATAAATTAATAAATTACATGAAAAAGTCATCACAAATTATTTGGGTAATCTTGTTGTTTTTAAGCGTTGACGCTTTTTCTCAGGAATCCGTTATTCCTGAAATTAAATATGCTGATCTGGAAAATTATATTGCCCTGGCAAAAGAGAATTATCCAAGAAAAAAGATCTTTGAAGAAAGAAAAAATGGCATAAAGACCGGAATTCCTATTTCCTACGTTTCTTTCTTTGATATATTTAACGCTTCATATTTTTATCGGCCAGACGACAAATCAGTGATTGATCCGATTAATCCGTATAATTTTAATGGATTTCAATTAGGTGTTAATGTTAATCTGGGCAGTGTACTTCAAAAGCCATTTATGGTGAAAAAGGCAAAGTCGGATTATAAAGTTGCTCAACTGGAGTCTGAAGAATATAATATGCAACTGGAAACCGAAGTAAAGAAAAGATACTATGATTACATCCTGCAATTAAATCAACTGAAACTAGCGACAGAGAGCGCTTTAGATAACAAAACAGTTACTGATGGTTTACGCAATAAATTTGAAAAAGGTCAAATTACACTTGACGTTTATAGTGCCGCAAAAATTAATCAGTCGGCTTCGAGTACAGCAAGAATCCAGACAGAAATTAACTTTCTAAAAGCGAAAGATTCTTTAGAGGAAATCATTGGTAAAAAGCTTACTGAAGTTAAATAACTTGATTAATCTACTGTAAATAAATGGATATTAGATCATTCCTGAAATCACTAAGCAAATATAAATGGGTGCTTATACTGGTGCCAGTTATTGCTGTTACTATTACCTATTTTTCTGTTCAAAACCTTCCAAAAGAATATAGTTCGGAGGTTCAGATTTCAACTGGCTTGTTGGATCCTTCGAAGCAAGTAATCGCAGATCAGAATATTGATTATTTTAAGGTAAATCAGCAGTTCAATAACATTATGGAAAAGCTGAAAATGAAAAGGATTATCAATATTCTTTCCTACAATCTGATATTGCATGACTTAGCTTTGCCAAAAAAAGCTTTCAGAAAAAATAGTCCAATAATTGACTCATTAAGTGCAGCCGATAAGCGGGAAGTAGTCCGACTCTTTCAGGAAAAGTTACTAGGTAAAACAATACTGACATTATCGGATAATAAAGGAAGATACAAGCTACTTGATATTGTTGCTTCAGTAGGTTACAGCGAATACGCATTAGGTAAAGAGATAGAGGTAAGCCATGCTGACAATAGTGATTATATTACGATACAGTTTATTTCTGAAAACCCAGAGCTCTCCGCATATGTAGTAAATACATTGGCTACAGAATTTATAGCTAACTATAGTTCTGATATCAGTACGAATCAGAACAATTCTATTGTGTTACTAGATTCATTATTGAAGACCAAAGAACAGATCATGAATCAGAAAAATGACGCCCTGTCGTCATTTAAACGAAAAAAAGGTGTATTAAATCTGGATGAGCAGTCTGCAATAGTATATGGCCAGATATCTGATTATGAAGCTCAACGCACGCAGGCAATCAAAGAAATTCAATCTAATCAGGGTGCTATAAGAATTATTGAAGCTAAATTAAGAGGAAGCGATCCTTTATTGGCAGGGAGCAGCAGAGCAGACAACAGGGAAATAATCAGTTTAAAAAGGCAATTGGAAGTTGCGAATTCTAACTTAATAGACGGTAATTTTAGACCAGCAGATCAAAGGAAGGTTGATTCCTTAACCAGATTGGTCATCTTAAAAAGTAACCAAAATTCTGATGAAAATGTAGCGGACCCACGTGTATCAAAACAGGCGCTTATTCAGCAAAAGCTTACCCTGGAGGTTGCCATGCAACAGGCCAAAAGTAGTATAAGTTCATTAGACACGCAATTGGGAATCCTTAGAGCCAGATATAGTGGAATGGTCCCTTATGATGCCGATATACAAAATTATGAAAGAGACGCCGAGCTGGCTACTAAGGACTATATGGCTGCCTTGGATCGGTTTAACAACACTAAAACTGAGCAAAATATGAAGCTCAAATTGCAAATAGAGGAAATTGGACTGCCTGGATTACCTCTACCATCTAAAAAAATACTGTACGTGGCCGGATCAGGAATAGGTAGTTTTATTATTGTACTCGGTTTTGTGTTTGGATTATTCTTCCTGGATAGATCTGTTAATAATTCTAGCCAGCTAATGGCAGCCACAAAAATGCCTGTTTTGGGAAATTTGAATTTTTTACCTAGCCCAGATAGAAGTATAAGAAGTATTTGGAAGCACAATGAGAACGAAAAAGAGTTCGGCATTTACAAAAATTTACTTAGGTCACTGAGGTTTGAAGTTAGTAATCAACTCGTAAAGGATTCCAGCAATATTTTGGGCGTCACAAGTTTAAACAGTTTAGAGGGGAAAACAACAATTGCCTATAATCTCGCCTATTCATTTGCAATGGTTGGAAAAAAAGTATTGTTGATTGGAGAAGAACCTAGAAGTGCTGGCGACCCTAATGTAAAGGATCTCGCCATAACCCAGAATTTTGAAGCTTTTTTGATAAAGAAAGAAATTATTGCAGAAGATCTGATAACCATTTTAAACAAAAATGTAGCTAATGCCTCGTTATTGGAAATGCAAAATGAGCGTAGTTTGAAGGCGGGTTTTGATATTTTAAAAGGCCAATTTGATATTATCATTATTGATATTAATAGTTTACGTGACACTAATATTGCAAAAGAATGGCTTTCTTTTACTGAAAACAATATTGCAGTATTCGAGGCCGGAAAATCGATTAATGACGAGGATAAGGAATATCTTGAACTTTTAAAGAAAAGTAATGGATATTTAGGATGGGTTCTCAATAAAATTAAATTAACTGAAATTAAGACTAACCAGTCTGCAGGTTAATTTCACTATGACTGCGAAACGGATACTTTATTTATTACTGATTTATTGTTTTACCTCGTGGCTAATTACGAGAGAATTAAGCCTTGTGTTTCCAGCGGGTACATTAATTGAAGGATTTTTGGTTCTGACACTCTTAGCAGCTTTATTTACTGTTACCAAAACCGGTTGGGCTCAAGCAAACACAGATATATTTTATTTGCTATTGTTTTGGTTTTTTGTTAGTGTTGTTGAGGTCGTAAATCCTGAAGGGGCAAGTATAATGGGTTGGTTAAAGGAAATTAGGTCGGCGGCCTTATACCCTTTGATGGTCACGGCACTTACGCTGGTTATTTTTGATCACGAAAGGGATTTAAATACTTTCATTTTTATTGTGCTATTCTTTTCCACTTTAGCGGCAATGGACGGCTTAAAACAAAAGTATATAGGCTTATCACAGGGGGATTTTAATTTCTTGGCTTATGGGGGAGCTCAGACCCATATCGTTTTTGGCAGGTTAAGAATATTTTCGTTTTATTCAGAAGCTGCACAATTTGGCGCCTCGCAAGCTCACATTGGCTTGATGGCACTTATACTGGCATTGGGCCCCATCAAAAAGAAGTATAAAATTATTTTATTAGTTGCCTCGGCACTGATGTTATACGGAATGTTGCTGTCAGGAACACGAGGTGCTTTATTTGCGTTGGTTCCGGGTGCATTTCTGGCAATTGTGCTTACCAAAAAGTTTAAGGTGTTGATTCTAGGTGGTGCCGTTGCAATTGGGTTTTTATGCTTTTTGAAATTTACTTACATCGGAAATGGAAATTACGAAATCTATAGGCTTCGGTCGGCTCTTAATCCTGAAGATCCTTCACTGAATGTGAGGTTCAACAGCCAGCGGATTTTAAAAGAGTATATGAGCTCTCGCCCTTTTGGAGGAGGTTTAGGTGTTACTGGAGCAAATGGAATGGAATATAATTCCGATAAGTTTCTTTCAAAAGTTCAACCCGATAGTTATTGGGTTAAAATATGGGCTATGTATGGAATAGTAGGTTTTACTATTTGGTTTAGTATAATGTTGTATATATTGGGCAAATGTTGCGGAATAACATGGAGGATAGAAGATCCAGGGCTTAAAATTAAATCAATAGCGCTTACGTCCGGATTTTGTGGGATTTTGTTCTGCAGTTATGGAAATGAAGTAATTAACACTATGCCTTCGGCAATAATTGTTTTTATGTCTTGTGCATTTGTCTATAAAATGCCGAAGTTTGATAAGGAATTAAAGGAACGTAAGATTTTAGCTGAATAGAACATGCCATATGAAATTTTTGCAATACCTGCGTTAATCTGTTTTATAATTGGTTTTGTCCGTGGATTTAAGTATTTATATAAAGGCAAAGATGAAAATCAATAAACCTAAAAGCCATGTCCCTCATTGCGAAAATTAAATCTCGTCCTTTTCTCAAGAATTTTGTTTTGAAGCTATTAATTCCTTCTAATGACAATCGACCTAGGTTATGGGTTAGATATCTGTTAAATCCGTTTATACACAAAAGAGGAAGTCAATCCATTGTTAGAAAGAGTACAAGAATGGATGTTTTTCCTTTTAATGAGTTTGGCCTCGGCGTTAAATCTGTAGTCGAGGATTTCGCCACGGTAAATAATGGCGTTGGAAATGTACACATAGGTGACCGCACAATTATTGGGATAGGAAATATTATTATAGGCCCTGTAATCATAGGAGATGATGTAATGTTTGCACAAAATGTTGTGGTATCTGGCTTAAATCATGGGTTTGAAGACATAGCTATTCCGCCTTCCAGGCAAAAAGTTACCTGCAAACAAATTACCATATCAGATGATGTCTGGATTGGTGCCAATAGTACAATTACGGCCGGCGTTACCATTGGCAAACATAGCGTAATTGGTGCTGGAAGCGTAGTTACTAAAGATATTCCGCCATTTTCAGTTGCCGTAGGAAATCCGGCGAGGGTTATCAAACAGTACAACCATGATTCTGGGTTGTGGGAACGGGTTACATCATAAAAATAAACAATGAGCATAGCACCAACGCATTTTGAGGATGTTTCTTTAATGATTACTCACTACAACAGGAGCCAATCACTAGAACGTTTGCTTTCCGAAATACAACAAGCAAATTGCCACTTTAAGGAAATTGTAATTTCTGATGATGGCAGCAAGCAGGAACATCTAGATTATATTAATAATCTCCGGCAAAGTTATAGTTTTACGCTCATTACTTCATCAAAGAACAAAGGTCTAGGTAATAATCTAAATAAGGGACAGGACGCGATTGAAACCCCTTACATACTTTATATCCAGGAGGATTTTATTCCGTTGATAAATTTTAGTGTCCATCTGAGGAATGGATTATCTTTACTAAAAGAATACAACGACTTTGATATGGTTAGGTTTTATGCTTATAATAAATACCCATATCTGAAAGAATACCGGGACGGATTTTCTGAAATGCTTTTTAAATGGTGGTACCCGGGTTTGGATAAATTTGCTTATTACAGTGATCATCCCCATTTGAAACGGAATACTTTTCCCGTAAAATTCGGGCGTTACTGTGAAGGCGTTTCTGGTGATAAAACGGAATTTTCAATGATGATGTCATTTTTGAAAAATAAAGGGCGAGCCTTTTTTTATGATGCACATAAATCTGTTCTTGAACAGGTAAATTCTGAAGATGAGCCCAGTACGATGCATAGAAACAAATGGAGAAGCAGTGATAACTTCTTTGTGCGTAATTTACGTACACTATATCGCTACTTTAATTGTTATTCTGCATTGTTTTTTAGAAAATTATAAATGCTTCTTATGGACGATATTATTAAGGGAAGAGATATTATAGTGGTTGGTCAGCAACCATGGGATACGGAGATAGGGAGTAACTGCAAGAATATCGCGCTGGAATTTAGTAAACATAACCGTGTTTTATATATCAATTCGCCATTGGATCGGAT
Source organism: uncultured Pedobacter sp. (assembly GCA_946478755.1). The sequence continues at coordinate 13,512 of CAMLDJ010000001.1, forward strand.
TACACAAATCCGGAATAGAAAAGACGGAAAAATTATTAAAAGAATAGAGATTATCAACGGGAAATCTCAAGGTCTCATTCATATTGAGGATCAGCTTTGGAACTATTATCCGGATTGTATGGTCGAATCTATTAACTGGATAGAATATCCAGGCTTGTTTAATTTTTTTAATAAGCGCAATAATAAAAAACTTGCAAAATCTATTATTAAAGCAATCAGAAAACTTGAATTTCGGAATTTTATATTGTTCAATGACAATGAAATCTTCAAAGGTTATTATCTGAGCGATTTGCTGAAGCCTGCAGTGAGCGTATACTATTCACGCGATTACATGATTGCGGTCGATTATTGGAAAAAACACGGAGAAAAGCTTGAACCAATGTTGATCGCAAAAAATAACATTTGTGTTGCCAATTCTACTTTTCTAGCCGCGTATTGTAAAAAATATAACCCAAACTCTTATTATGTAGGGCAAGGGTGTGATCTTGATATATTTGTGCCAAATAAGGATAAAGATCTTCCTTCAGATCTTGTAAAGTTAAAAAGACCTCTAATTGGCTACGTTGGCGCACTGCAAAGCATTAGGCTTGATATTGAATTGATTGGTCACATTGCGTTAACCCGTCCCGATTGGACAATAGTTTTAGTCGGTCCGGAGAATGATGTTTTTAAAAATAGCAGTCTACATCAATTGACTAACGTGATTTTCACAGGGTCCAAGACTGTATCGGAATTGCCTGATTATATTAATGCTTTTGATGTTTGTATCAATCCACAGCTGGTAAATGAGGTGACCATAGGAAATTATCCACGAAAAATTGATGAATATCTCGCTATTGGCAAACCCGTAGTGGCAACGAATACGGAAGCAATGGAAACATTTAGGAATTTCGTTTATCTTGCCGAAACAAAAGAAGATTTTTTAGTTTTGATTGAAAAGGCGTTTGCAGAGGATTCTATTAAACTTCAAGAGGGGAGAAGGGCATTTGCACTTGAACACACTTGGGGGAATAGCGTTTCAGCAATTTATCAAGCAATTTTAGCTACAAGTACATAATCCTCATTGATATTTTATGATGAAATTGCTGTTTATTTTTTTTTTCATTCTACAATTGCTGATTAGTGCCAGCTTGATGTTCCCTTTTTTTCTCTATTTGTTCAACCTTTTCAAAAAGAAATTCAGACTAGGGATTATTACCCCGCCTTCTGCTGACTATGCCGTAATTGTTACTGCATACCAGCAAACCGTTTTAATCCCATCGGTAGTTGATTCTATTTTAAGGTCGAACTATGAAAACTATATGGTTTATGTTGTTGCTGACAATTGCGATATCAGCGATTTAAAGTTTGCCGACGAACGCATCATTGTACTTAGACCACAGGAAATACTTTCAAGCAATACAAAGTCTCATTTTTTTGCAATCAAGAATTTTAAAAGGCAACATGAGTATCTAACTATCATCGACAGTGACAACTTGGTTGAACCCGATTATTTCAACCAATTAAACAAATACTTTTGCAATGGTTTTATTGCAGTTCAAGGTGTTAGGAAAGCTAAGAATTTGAATACTAGTTATGCTTGTTTGGATGAAGCCGGTGACATGTATTATCGATTTATTGACCGTAAATTACTGTTTGAAAGCGGTTCCTCAGCCTCACTTGCTGGCTCCGGAATGGCGTTTGCCACTTCGTTCTACAAGGAATGTTTGGAGTTGTTAAATATTGAAGGCGCTGGCTTTGACAAGGTGCTCCAAATGGAAATTTTAAATAGAGGAAAGAGAATTGCCTTTGCTGAGAAGGCAATTGTTTATGACGAAAAAACATCAAAGTCTGACCAACTGGTAAACCAGAGGGCCAGGTGGATCAATACCTGGTTTAAATATGCAGGGAAAGGTATTGCACTGACAGGTAAAGGCATTCGAAATCTGAATTGGAACCAGTTCTTATGTGGTTTGGTATTTTCGAGGCCGCCCTTATTTATTGTAGCAGGATTAACCCTGATCAGTATTTTAGTGAATTCATTTGTGGTGCCAGAACTCCTTTTTTTCTGGTTGTTTGCCATCCTGTCGTTTCTCTTTATCTTCTTTAAGGCACTTGCTTATTTCGGAGCTCCTAATACTATCTACGCTGCGTTGATTAGGATACCGATTTTCATGTTCTTGCAGGTTATTTCTTTATTTAAGGCAAAAAAGGCGAATCAGATATCCACAGCCACAGTTCATTATTATGAACAAAAAATAAATGATTTAGAGAAGAAAACGTAGGATGATCAAAATTAAGAAAACCAAAATTTTACATGCTATACGGCAGGGGAAAGTGGGGGGTGGCGAAACTCATGTACTTGATTTGGTCGATGCCCTTGGCAAAGATCAGTTTGAGTCTGTTATATTGTCTTTTACTGAGGGGCCTATGGTAGATAAATTGCGTTCGGATGGATTCAAGACATACGTTATTCATACAGAAAAGCCATTTAATTTTAAGGTATGGAAGGCGGTGCGAAGAATCGTCGCTGAGGAAAAGATAGATCTTATCCATGCCCACGGCACCCGTGCAAATTCCAATACGTTTTACGCTGCCAGAACGCTGAATATTCCGTTGATTTATACAGTTCATGGTTGGTCTTTTCATCCAGATCAAAATAAACTTGTAAAAACCGTAAGAACGCAAAGTGAAAGACTACTAGTTCAGCTCGCCAATAGAACAATTTGTGTTTCCAAAAGTAATCTTGAGGAAGGAAAGAGAAAGTTTAGCATGCCGAATGCTGTAGTCATTGCCAATGGTATCAATCAGATAAAATTTAATCCGAACCAAGAATATAAGGATATCAGGGCTGAAATAGGGATTGATAAAGATGTAATTCTCATAGGTTATGTGGCGCGAATTACCGCGCAGAAAGCGCCTTTAACTTTTTTGAGCGCAATAGCAAATCTACCGGATGCGCTGCCTGTTAAGTTCTTAATTGTGGGGGATGGTGACCTTAAGCCACAAATGTTGGCACTTTCCGGGGAACTAAATTTAAATTCCCGAATTATTTTCGAGGATTTCAGAAGCGATATTCCAGATGTCCTAGCAGCGATGGATATTTTTTGCCTGCCTTCACTATGGGAAGGGCTACCTATTGCTTTGCTCGAGGCTATGTCAATGAGAAAGGCAATTGTTGCTTCGGAAATTGATGGAATAAATGACCTCATCGCGAATATGAAAAATGGCATCTTAGTACCTGTCTTAAAACCGGACCTATTAAGAGCTGCAATTGAATTGCTGGTTAAGGATAAGCCGTTGAGAAGCAGACTTGGAACTGAAGCTGGGTTAACTGTTAACGAAAAATACAATGTTCAGCTAATGGCGAGTAAAATTGGACAAATCTATATGCAGGTACTCGATGAGTTCAATGCAAGGAAGAAGCGCCGCTAAGTGTTTTTTTTTATGTGTTTAAAACTTAGATTTTTAACCAGGCGATCAAATGTTGCCTTAAAAAAACCCCCATCCAGTTGTATTCGTCGGTCTGTAGTCCACACAATGCTTCTGTTGTTGGTTACCCAGTGTAATCTCCCATATCCTTTTGTTCTGAGCTTAATAGCCAGCCATCCATCTTCATTAGTTTGCGGCGGGTGATTGAACCCATCTACATCTTGGCATTGCAACCGCCGACACGCAGAATTAAACCCATAGACATTTAAAGCTTCTTCCTTAAAAAGCTGGCAGATTTTTCTGTTAATATCGGATGCATATTCGTAAAAGAAGTAAACAGACCTTGGTGTATCGGCAGTTGGTATAAAGGAGAACTTTCCGTAAGTTAAGCATATGTCTTCATTTTTTAACAACGGGGTAATCATGTCGTCAATCCAGCTGGAGGGGTAAATGGTGTCGGCATCAGCGTTAATTATATATGTGCCTTTAGCATGAGCCAATCCACCATTTCTGGCGTTAGTAATGCCTTGTTTTTTTTCGGTTATACAAGTAACATTACAAGCTAGTGCAAGGCTTTCTGTTTCATCGACAGAATTATTGTTTATTACGATTACCTCGATTTCATGGATTGAAGTAGTGAGAGAAAGGGAGTATAATGTCTTTAAAATATTTTCTTCTTCATTATATGCCGGTATGACAATTGAGACTAAGGGGGTTTCACTGTTGATCTTTCTGAAATTTTGGGCAATTTCAGGTATCTTGCTAAGTAAATCATTTTTTCTTTTATTAATTGCCGATATACTTCTTGGAATAGCAAATGGTCTCATGAAACGAATCTAGAAAAATTTTAGTAAAATATAACAGAGCATTTAAAATTTTGATTCCAGCCATTTGGCTTCCATTAGCTTAAATCTATTGATAATCCATGGTTGAAATATCAATTCTAGGAGGTAAGCTATAGTGAAAATAAGTATCAATTTAATAATCAGCAGTAAATAAATGTTACTGATAAAAGGTAGTTTAAGCTGTATAATCGGAAAATGCACAACATAAATCGCATAAGAAATCGGCGCAAGCTTTGCAAACCAGCCTAGAATAGCGTCAAAACCATATAATTTACATTGCCACCAGATTTTTCCGACTAGAATGAATAAAAATGCCTCAACAAAGTGATATAAATAGTTAGTAAGTGGATATTGACTGTTAATTTGTGCGAGACTTTGATAATCTAAAAAGAAGGCTTTAATAACTGGGAGGCCAATTATAACAGACATAAACAATAAGCTACTTAATACCGGTAAAAGGCCTTTCCAGCTAAACGTTCTTTTTTCAAGGTAAACTTCTGCACAATAGTAACCGGACCACCACAGTAAGAAAAAGTTTAGAACCAGGAAGAAGTGATCTGGCACAACCAGGAAAACTATCCATGAGCTTAGAGAGATTGCCAATATTACATACATTCCCTTTTCTTTTAGATGACCAAAATTTTTTGTTAACAAGTGAAATAAAGGAAAGAAAAGCATGTAAAACCACCATTCATAAGCAAGTGACCACAGTGGATAATTGTTCAGGAAGGGTTGGAGCTTAAACCCAGGTTCGTCCTCCATCCTTTGAAACTGCAGCAAATTCCCTACTAAATTTTTAGTGTCGATTAGGGAAAACTGATAGTCATTTAGCCAGAATACAATAGTAGATAGTAAAAAGGTCATTATCAGTATGGGATAAATCCTCAAAAACCGCTTTTTGAAATATTGGTAAAAATTGTCCTTTTTATTTTTTTGCATCGATAAACAAATCACAAAGCCAGAGAGGAGAAAGAAGATGAGTACAGCTTCTCTCCCAAATCTGAACAGCAGTTTTAAAAATTTCGGAGTGGTACTGTAAATGGTAGTGAACAAAATTAGGTGATGAATAACTACATAAATGGCTACAAAGCCTCGTATTGCTTCTAATTTAACTACTTTCATGGAATCTCATACTATTTGTGCTTATTTTTCAAAAATATAATATATTTTCGGGTATAACATCCTATTTAATAAAAGTAAATTAATTGCAGCTTACATTTAATATTTAATGAATTTTATCGCATCTTCACATTTATTTAAAGCTAGTATAAAAACCATATATGTCGTTGATAAATAAGCTGCTCTCAGCGGCAAGAAATATACATCTTCAATCTCTTGTTGGTAATGGAGTGATGTCGATTTTTGGAATGCTTACCGTAGCGATTCTGTATCGTGCCTTATCTTTAAAGGATATAGGGATCTATGTTTTTTTTATGACAGTAATAGGACTGATAGATACTATACGATCCGGTTTTTTAACCAATTCATTTATTAAATTTTACTCAGGTACCGATACAAAGAGAGCAAATGAAGTTGCAGGTTCAGCTTGGGGGCTGGCTATAGCTATAACATTAGTTTGTATTTTTATTAATGTAATTACATTTTTCATTTCTGATTACATCACAAACGAAAGTATAATTCTGTTTCTTAGATATTTTTCTCTGATTTCAATTGCCACATTACCTTCATTTATGGCTAACCTCGTTATACAAGGTGATAAGCGCTTTGACAGGTTGCTGTGGATGAGACTGATCAATCAGACTTTGTTTACGGGAACAGTTATTGTTTTAACAATCTTAAAGAAATCAACTCTGACGTCGGTAATAATGGCCTACATCTGTTCAAATTTCGTAGCCAGTATTATTATCTTCTTGCTTAGGTGGACTAAGATTGGGGCGCTCCGTTATTTCTCTATGGAGAGTTTTAGAGAAATTTTTCATTTTGGAAAATATAGTATGGCCACAAGCGTCAGTTCAAATCTTTTTAGCGTTACCAATACATTTTTTATTAACTTTTTTATTGGGCCCGCTGGATTAGCGGTTTACAACCTTGGAGGGCGTTTATTACAAATTGTGGAAATACCCCTACTCAGTTTTGCTGCGTCTGGCATGCCAAGTTTGTCTGGTTATTACAACCAAAATAAAAAAGAAGGGATGATGTATGTAATGAAGAAAATGGTTGGAATGCTTACTATCGTTATCGTCGGTATTGCAGTTTTATCGATTATCTTTGCTAATCCGGTAATTTTATTGCTCGGGGGCGAGAAATATCTTCATACAGAGGCGCCAAATTTGTTTCGGATTTTTATGACCCTGGCTATTTTATATCCGGCTGACAGATTTTTTGCTTTAACTATAGATGTTATTCACATGCCAAAAATAAACTTCTATAAAATATTAATCATGCTGGGGATTAACCTTGTTGCAAACTATATTGGTGTATCTATTTTTCATTCTGTTTATGGGATTGCTCTTGCGGGCATATTTCCCATGTTGTTTGCTATTATTTTTACCTATATTCCCCTTAATAAGTATTATAAGTTTAGTTTTTGGAATGTATATGTTGTTGGGTATAATGAGGTTGTCATGTTTGTTAAACAGGTTTATCACAATCTTTTCAACAAACAAAAGGTGACAGATTGTTAATATTGTTTTTTAATTAAGGACTATCATTAAAAATAAAGTTTGAATGAAAAAAAAGCACATCTCGATTGTTGTGGCAAGTGACAATCATTATTCTATACTAATTGCCGCACTTTTAAAGTCTATAGATGTAAACCACCACTCGGATGAGCATATAGATTTTCATATTATAGATGATGGAATTTCGAGTAAATTTAAGCAGGAACTGGAAACCATTGTAGACCCGGCAAGGATCACGATCAAATGGTTCAACAGCAAAAAAATTATTCCAGAGAGTATTGTAATACCAGTAGATAATTCAGCATTCCCACTTACGGTCTATTTACGTGTTTTTTCTCCATATGTAGTTAATCAGGATGTAGAAAAGCTAATTTATCTGGATGTGGATACGATTGTTCAGGATGATATTTCGAAACTGTGGAATACCGATCTAGGCAATTTTATTGCCGGAGCAGTGCAGGATGTCGGTAAAACCATGGATTGTGAATGGGGAGGCGTACCCAATTATAAAGAGCTTGGATTCACTGCTGATACTAAATATTTTAATTCAGGTGTATTGATGATTAATGCCAAAAGATGGCGTGAAGAGCGTTTCTCAGCGCAGGTAATTTCAGCTTTAAGTAAGTATAAAGAGCATGTAAGGCTGGCAGATCAGTATGGCTTGAATGTTGTTTTGGCCAATCAATGGCTGGAACTAGATCCAAAATGGAATTGGTTTGCATTTAAAGAAAATGAAAATCCTTTCATTGTTCATTTCCTGGATATTAAACCTATTTTCTCATCATATAATTCGAAGGAAGTGTACAAGGAAGAATTTTTCAGATATTTATCTATGACGCCCTGGAAAAACTTCAAGCCTATCAGTGGTCAGAAACGCAATATCCGTAAAATATACAACAAGATTAAAAAGGCGTTTCTTAAACTTTAGGGAAGCAAAGTTTCGATCAAAAAAAGCCTGTTTCGTCAAGAACCAGGCTTTTTTTTGAGAATCCTATTATTTACTTTTGAATTTCAAGCGTATTTATGTTTGAAATCCCAGCTTCTTGAGCACTATTGTAATAGGTATTGTTGACGGCGACAGAAGTTGTATTTGCCTGCGTATTTGTAAACTTACTAGTCGAACTTGGGGCTGGGAAATTAAAGCCTATATTGTCATATACTTCACATGAACCTCCTGCCAGGTTATAGATGTCAAGAATAACCCCTACCCAATCTTTACTTAAGTTAAGATCACCACAAATATTGTCATAGACCTTAATATTTGCATAGGTTGTTTTTCCACTTACAATCTCGTTGGCAAAAGATTGTACTTCAAATGCAGAATATTTTCTAGAGTTGATAACTGTGTTGTTGTATATTAGTACATTTTTTGGAGTAGTGCCTAAGCTTCTTGTCCACGCTCTTATTGCATTTCCCTGATGATTCCTAATAAGGTTATGATGGAAAGACCCGCTGCCTTTAATGGTAAATATACCATTATGGTTGTTGTTAGTGCTGTTAATATCAGTCACCGTATTGTGATGAATGTTGTAATCATCTGCATTTCCAACAAAAATGATATTGCCGCAGTTAGAGTTTTTGAAGTTAAGGTAAGCTATTTCAAGGTTTTTAACCAACCTAGTAATTACACCATTTTCAGATCCGCCGTCTATCTGTAAAAATGTAGATGTATTGTCACAATTAATATTCAAGAATTTGAGGTTATTGGTATACGTGTTTGGATCTGACGGAACGTATTCCATATTTGAATAAACAAAATATACTACATAATCTCCAATGTTTTTAAAGGAGAAATTCTCAATTGTGAGGTCGTTTATTTTACCCGAAAGAATAATAGAGCGGTGCTCTGCATTATCTCTGGATACAAAACCTTTTGAAATGCCCGGATCCCCTGTACCAGAAATCGTAAGCTGGCTCACATTTGATACCATCCAGTGGTCTGAATTCCCCGTTACCTCGACGAGCCCATCATTCTGGACTTTAATGGGGCAGCCTGTATTTATGTTTTTTATCGTAATACTTTTATAAGATCCGGCTTCGATCTGTATCACGTCATTACATTGCAGATCAAAAGTGGAACCGTCTATAACCAAGTTGCCAGATCCGGTACCAAACGGGATAAACCGTCCCGTTAAAACAGGCGGCTGTGTAGTAGTTGTAGTGTCTTTTCCTGGTTTAGATGGAGCTATAGGAGTAATAATTTCTGGTTGTTCCGTAATGGCAGAGTTTTTTTTACATGCTGAAAAGGAAACAAAAGCAATTAATGCTGGCATCGCCAGTAATTTTAAACCTATTGTCATATTTTTTCTTTATTAGAAAGAGTTGTTTGGTGTCTTGGCTAATTCCCTGTTTGTTGACCAATTACAGGATCAATGATATGAAAAAAAAATGATATGCAAGAGTTATTTTTATAAAAAAAGTAAAAAATTCATTACAAATTGGGGAAATGTGTGTATTTTGATGCCCATGATATTTCTAATTTGTGAGGATTTGAATTAAAATTCCCCAAGATGGGGCGTATCTTCCAAGTGTTTAAGTTTTGTAAATATTGTATTCCAAAAGTTAAATGTCGTTTTAATTCTCCAATAAACGGAGAGAGTTTTTGATTTTAATTGGCGGTATTAAAGGTGTTAAAAACAATTTAAGTTGTATAATTAAATTATTTGTTAATAAATAAGGAAACTGAGGTGGATATTCTACAAAATTAGAAGAATAGATATCTCACGGCTATTTGGTCAATATCAATTTAATAAAATTGCTTTCCATAAAATATTCTAGCGAAAACATGACGCTAAGATCCAAGTTTACTATTGTTTTCAACAATTATACTTTTCTCATTTATAGCGTTTACTGCTTATCGTGCCTATCGGCATCCTCAATGTTCTTCGACTCACGCAATAATGAAACGAGATACCTTTTTTTATAAAGTGCTAATAAGTATATTTATCGCAAATTGTTTCATCAGTGAATAGACGAACATATTTAAAGAGAATAGGCTCCGCGTTTTTTTTGTTAGTGATATCTGTTCCTGCTTACAAATGGATAAGCATGAACAGGCAGGTTAATATTGCACGCTTAAAGGAAAAAGAAGATACGATTGCCGAACTAGTTGAACTGATTATACCAGAAACAGATACTCCTGGTGCGAAGCGGGCGCGCGTACACCAGTACCTTATTGGCGTAATGACTAATTGTAAGAACGCGAGACAACGAAATATATTTATAGACGGGTTGGACAATCTTGAAAAACGTAGTCTAGTCAAATATGACAGTACATTTATAGAATGCAGCACCGTCGAAAAAACGGAAATTCTCGCCTATTTTGCAGCAAATTCGGTTTATTCCATTCGGATACTAAATAAGATTAACAACAAGTTTTTTGGGGGGTCATTTTTCAATACCCTTAAAAATTTAACGATAGAAGGTTATTGTACTTCCATGCTTGGTGCAACAAAGGGACTCGCTTATGATTATATTCCTGGTACATTTGTACCCTGTATTCCCTTCAAGGCTGGTCAAAAATCATGGGCTACAAAATAAACTATGTATATAACTGAGAACAAAAAAGCTAATACCTACGATGCCATTGTAATCGGTTCCGGAATAAGTGGCGGCTGGGCTGCAATGGAACTTTGTAAAAAAGGCCTCAAAACACTATTGTTGGAAAGAGGAAGGGATGTAAAACACATTGTAGATTATCCCACGGCGAATCTGAACCCCTGGGATTTTAAGTACGGTTTTAACAATACCCTGCAGGATCTTGCTGCAGATCCTGTTCAGAGTAGCGCTTACAGCCCGGCAGATAAGCATTTTTACGTACGTGATACAGAACATCCTTATCTGCAGGAGCAACCTTTTAATTGGTACAGGGGCTATCAGGTTGGAGGCCGCTCATTGATTTGGGGAAGGCAGTGCTACAGACTAAGCGATTTGGACTTCGAAGCTAACTTAAAGGACGACATTGCTGTAGACTGGCCTTTGAGGTATAAAGACCTCGCACAATGGTACAGTTATGTAGAATCATTTATTGGTGTAAGCGGACAACGAGAAAATTTAGCCCAGTTGCCAGACGGAGAGTTTTTGACACCGATGGAACTGAATTGTATTGAAAAACATCTCGGAAACGCTATAAAGAAAAGTGATCATAACCGTTTGCTGACGATTGCCAGAGTGGCCAATCTTACCAGAGGATGGGATAATAGGGGACCTTGTCAGAATAGAAATCTATGTAACAGAGGCTGCCCTTTTGGCGGCTATTTCAGCAGCAACAGTTCAACAATTCCTGCAGCTATGGCAACAGGTAACTTGACACTAAGGCCACATGCTATCGTTACCGAAATTAGTTATGATGATGTAAAAAAAAAGGCGAGCGGAGTAAAAATTATTGACGCACTTACAGGAGAGGAACGTCAGTATTATGCCAGGATTATTTTTGTAAACGCATCAACTATCAATACAACTGCATTGTTGCTAAATTCAACATCAGCCAGATTTCCTGATGGATTTGGAAATGATAGTGGTGTGCTTGGACATTATTTAATGGACCATCACTCATCGGCAGGAGCATACGGCGTGCATGATCAGTATACAGATCGGTATTATAAAGGCAGGCGACCTTGTGGCTTCCTGATTCCACGGTATAGGAATCTATCTGGGAATAGAAACCTCAATTTTAAACGGGGGTATAATATACAAGGACATGGTGAGCGCCAGGAATGGCAGGACAAATCTGGAAATCTTACAGCTTTCGGAAAAAAATTTAAAGAGCAGTTAACTACGCCAGGACCGTGGACGGTATGGATGGCTGGTTGGGGAGAGTGTTTGCCTTATGCGGAAAACAAAGTAAGTCTGGATAAAAGTCAAACCGATAAATGGGGACAACCACTCATTAAAATTGATTTTTCGTTCAAAGAGAATGAAAAACGTATGATGGACGATATTAAAGCAACATCGACTGAAATGCTTGAGGATGCAGGCTTTAAAAACATCAACAGTTTTAACTACAACAAACCTGGCGGCTCCACTATTCATGAAATGGGAACAGCAAGAATGGGAAGGGATCCTGAAACTTCAGTTTTAAATGCGTTCAATCAGGTTCATGCTGCAAATAATGTGTTTATCACTGACGGAAGTTGTATGACCTCATCTGCCTGCCAAAATCCATCATTAACCTATATGGCGCTAACTGCCAGGGCCTGCCAGTTTGCAGTTGACGAAATGAAGAAAGGGAATATATGACAAATAAAAATCTGGTACTGCTATCTTACGGTAGAACTTCCGAATATAAACGTGCAATATTTTGCATACTTAGCTTTTGGGCATGGTCGGGCGAGAACTTTAAGAACTGGAGAATAATGGTTTATACAGACCAGCCTGACTTTTTTGAACCATACTTGAAAGATCTGGATATTGTGTATGTACAGTTGACAGAGGAACTGACAGAGGAAATGCTTGCAGGTACAACGTTTTTCCACAGACGTAAGGTTGCTGTTATTGACATGACATTTAAGCGGTTTCCGAGCGATGAGTTGATGTTTATGGATTCTGATACCTTCTTTATCAATGAAGCAGCAGGGTTGTTAAATGCTTTTGAAGCAGGAAAATGCTTTATGCACAAAAGGGAATATAAACTTAAAGATGGTTTGGCGCTTTTTACTTCCTTTAACCAGGGAAAATATCCTGAAGCTTTTTTAAGATACATTGCCAGCAAAACTTTTAAAATAGGAGGCATTACCGAACAATTTACGGAATCGGATTATAGCTGGAACTCAGGGATTTTAGCACTTCATAAGAGTTTTGCATCCTATATGCCGGATGTATTCCGTTTAACGGATGAATTTTATGACAATTCTGAATGGTTTATCAGCGAGCAACTCGCTTTTGCACTTATTCTCCAAAAAAGAACAATGGTGAGAAGTGCAGAACATTTTGTATTACATTATTGGGGAGCACAGCAAAAGGTACTTTTGGATAGCCTACTGGATGAGCTTTTCGCAACTAAATCTGCTAATCAACTTAATAATGAAGGTTTGATCCGGTCACTCACAAAAAAGTGGGAAAGAGCGGTAAAAGTGGATTTGATTATTGAACAGGTCAACATTGCTTATAAACATAAAAATACGATGTATGGCGTTAAACAAAGCATGAAGCTGATACTCCAAATGCCTTTTCATTCAGATGTTTATAGAAGGTTGTTTGGAACCTTTAAAAGTAGCTGATGTTATGTTTACTTTCTTCTGTGGCCTTAATCAGGCTATCTGTTTTAAGTGTAAATTTTTTGGCTCCGACTTCGTTCAAATGATCTGCATCAAAAAAATCAGCTTGGGTAAACTCTTTGTCTTTCAACAAATTAAAATAGCTTACATTTTTATAAGTTGAGGCCAGTCGACTGGCAGCGGCAAGTGTACGTGTCAGCTGTGTTGTATTGAGGTGAGTAGTATAGGTTTTGTATGCAGGTGCAGTAAGTAGAAATACTTCAATATGATTTTTTTCTGCAAATTCAATTGTCGTTTTCAAGTTTTGTAAATTCTCATTGAAATTCCTATCGTCTTTTGAAGTGTGCCTTAATGCAGCTTGTTTTCCGGTTTCTATAACGTCATTTTTAGTTTTAGAAGTATAACCCGTTCCCCATCCTAATGCCGAGCAGGTAATGCCTTTATCGTGTTGAAAATAATAATTATAAAATTTTTGAAGATTGGTTTTAAGCTGACTTAAAACTTCAATATGGTCGGAAATTTCTGTATCTGTATTTATGTCATAGTAAATGATATAGTTCTTTTTTCTCCAGCTTTCCGCACCATCTTCCAATTTACCATATAAAGAAAGATAATCTACAGAAATCACAATCCTTTTAAGTGCAGACCATTTGTACTTCTCCAGGATGGCCAAGTCGTAATTCAGGTATTGAGCTACATACGCCGCATTAAAGGCATGCGGAGCGAGATAATCAGGATCAATTCCATAATAAACATGTGAATTGCCTAAGTAAAGAGTTTGGATTGTAGAAGCGTGGTTATCCAGGTATTCCCGCTTGTATTTATAATCGTTGGGTATTTTACGCAACAAGACTTCTAAAATAATACCCAGCATAAGAACGGGAAGCAGAAAAGCCAGAATACCTTTTATGAAACGGTTCATAACTAAAATTGAAAGTAAATAAATTGTTGTTCGCTACCCGCGAAAAGAAAAATAGCGATTAAAATAGCATAATATGTTGCCAACCTTAATGGTCTTGGCCAGTTTATTCCAAAGTGGGCCAGAGCATACTGGCTTTCCCGGCCCAGCCATTCTACCACCAGAAATACAGATGCAAGGGCTAGTAACAGTGGCTTAACAAAAGGAACTGTGAACAACGAAGGTGAGAAAATCTCGCCAATATAAGTAAAGGCATCCCCAACGCTTTCAGCTCTGAAAAAGATCCATGCAAAAACAGTCAGACCAAAAGTAATGATCATGGCAATAAATTCTTTTAGGTTAGGAAAGATCCTGCCCTGGGCCACAATATCCAGATGGTTTCTGTTCGTGTTAAAAATAATGGAGGGCATAATGTAGAGTGCATTTAAAAAACCCCATATAATAAATGTCCAGTTTGCGCCGTGCCAGAATCCGCTGACGAGGAAAATGATAAAAGTATTTCTTATTTTTAACCATGTACCACCTTTACTTCCGCCTAAGGGAATATACAGGTAATCTCTGAACCAGGTAGAGAGGGATATATGCCATCTTCTCCAGAATTCGGCAATGTCTCTTGAAAAATAAGGGAAACTAAAGTTTCGGAGCAACTCTATACCAAATAGTCTCGCCGTTCCAAGAGCTATATCAGAATATCCCGAGAAGTCGCAATAGATCTGAAAAGCAAAAAAAATAGCCCCCATGATATGGGTACTTCCAGAGTAATCGGCATGGTGATTGAAAATAAGATTAACATACTCGGCACTCCTATCCGCAATAACTACTTTTTTAAACAGGCCCCATAAAATCTGGCGAAGACCATCTATTGCCCTTGCATATTCGAAGGTTCTTTTTTTCTGAATCTGGGGCAGGAGGTGGGTGGCTCTTTCAATAGGTCCGGCAACCAATAAAGGAAAAAAACTTACAAATACAGAGTAGTCAACAAAATCCTTCTCAGGTTTAATTCTTTCCTTATAAATATCGATAACATAAGATAATCCATGAAACGTATAGAAAGAAATACCTACAGGAAGAATCACTTTAAGTGTCCATGGATTAAGCGATAAGCCGAATTGTCCGATACCTTCTGCAAATGAGGTGATGAAAAAGTTATAATACTTAAATACCCCCAGGAAGCCGAGGTTAACAGTTATGCTTAGCCAAAACCAAAATTTCTTGACCCTCTTTTTCTCCGAACCGGCAATTTTTAGTCCGGTGTAATAATCCAGAGCTGTTGAAAATACAAGTAAGAAAAGAAACCTCCAATCCCAGCACGCATAAAAAAAATAACTCGAAACAAGTAACAATATATTTTGTCCTTTGAGGCTCCGGTTCGTCACAAACCAATACAAGACAAATACGATCGGCAGGAATATTGCAAAGTTAAACGAATTAAAGAGCATCTGTTAAATGTATTTTGGTTATACTAATCATATTTGTTATGCAATTCGTCGCAATATATAAAATTTTCATTTGGGCTCAGGTATTTCAGACGCAGGATATAAAACAAAAGAATAAGGATTGGACAATGGGCTTGTATATGGATTATATATGCCAAGATAGTTAACTGGTTTACGTTCATCTGCTTTGTTGATAAAGAAATCACTTGACAACAAAAAATACTTAATGAGATCTCTAATCCGGTCAGATTTCTCCCAGTTGTATCCTAAACAATATAAAGTCTTCCATTTTACTTTAGATAGTAGGTCGTTACCCGTGGCATTAAGATAGTCCTCCACAAATCTTGATGCGCTGCCTGTTGTTAACGTTAAATAATGTAACTCATCTTCGATCAGCTTAACCGCATATTGCTTTATTTCAGGTGCAATAAAATAAATAGCGGGGGGTATTAATATCATTCCGGACGCCACTCCTGTTAGTTTAATAAATGTTCGTCTTTTCATTTTAAAATATTATCGGCTGCAAATAATGAAAGTGCGCATAAAGTCAAGGTAGGGTTCGAAGGGCTGTAGGTAGTAAAGGCTCCTGCACCCAAAACCAACAGGTTACGATATTGATGGTGGATCAGATGTTTGTCTACAACGCCATCTGTTTTATCTTTGCTCATTCTGGTTCCTCCGATGATATGCCCTTCATTAGGTTCAGGAGGAAGATGTCTGATGTTTTCTACTGGTAAACAGGATAGAATTTTAGGTAACTGAATTTTCATCTGTTCAACTGCTTTTAAAGTATATTCAGACCGGTCTTTAAAGTGAGCGACAGGTATCAGTTTATTCTCTGATGTAGTGATGTAATTGGATCTTAATGGGAGATCTTCAAATACCATTCTAAAACTGGCCATATTTAACTGCTTGCCTCTTTCTACCCTAATGTTATAGGGCGCATTATTTACCTCAATAAGGCATGCCGCATAATCCCTTCTGTGCGCACCATCGTAAAGCATATAACCATTTGCATTTACCCATGAGCTGCCCCCAACGTTACTTAGCCCGTCCAGGTAAATCAGTGTCTGCATACCCAGTTGTTCACCAAAACCGTTCCCAGTCAAGGGGTTTTTATCTCCGGCATTAAGTAGAATATTTACATTGAAAAAAGGATTTGCGCCCAGTACAAACAAATCTGCTTTGGCGATATATTCCTTACCGTCTTTTTGGAACAAAACAGCCTTTGATACATTGTTTTCAATATCAAGACTATATACAGAACAGCCATACATCAGCTCTACACGATCATCCTTGTAAATGTTCATGCCGGAATTCTCAATGGTGAATTTAGCATCAACAGGGCAGGTGTGACAGGTACTGAATGCCATACAACCATTTCGCTTGTTCAATGGACGGCTTGCCCTGGCGGTAGGCTGACTGATGTACTGGTCGCCGTAGGTTTTGTGCAATATCTTATCAACAAGACTGAAACTATGTGCCGGCAGCGGGTATTTCCCTTTTCTTGGAAACGGCGTCTGATCGGGGCCCGATGTTGACATGATTTCTTCTGCTTCGTAATAATAGCGATCAAGATCATCATAATTTAAAGGCCAGTCCTGCTCAATGCCATATAATGTTTTCATTTTAAAATCAGAAGGCATAAAACGGGGGGTACAACCCCACCAGCAATTTGAGGAACCTCCATAAGCGGTGCTAAACTGCCAGACTTTATCTTTATTAGGATTGATGATATTGTCGAACCAGTGAGATTCATACTTTTTATAGACCGAGGGTTCGCCCCGTAATATTTTTAACCTTTCGGCGGATGGAAAGAAATGTCCTTTTTCCAGTACCAGTACCTTTTTCTTCTGATCAGCTTTCGATAAATATTTTTTGAGGAAGAAACTGGAAGCAAAACCGGTACCAACAACAATTAAATCGTAATGGTCGTGTTTCATTTTTAACTTAGACATATTAGTAATTGTTGGCATTTTTTAAAAACCAGTGAAGCCAAGGAATATTTACAAACATAAGTACGCACAGCATAATTGTAAATAACACAAGATACAGCATGAACCACTTCCTGGTATAAAGTTTTTCTGACCCCTGTACCGGAGAATCTTTAAGCAGACCTATGCGAAGGTACCATGAAAACAGGAGCGCAAAGAAGGGGAAGCTAAGTAATAGTTCAATTCTGTCCTTAATCAAAAATATACCCATAAAAAAAGCACAGGTAATGGCATAGAAGAACATGGAAACTAATAAGCTATTCTCTGTATAGAATTTAAAGGACCTCCGGTATTGACCAGCAACTTCAGGATTACCAATTAGCCTATACTCAGCAAAGCGTTTGGTGGCCATTAGAAATGCGCCACCCATCCAGTAGGCAATGATGATACTTACGGGAGGAAAGGTGTTGATCCAATCCAAATCCCATTTACTACTTGGGATGCCCAAAGCGGGGCTGAATATAAACCAACCGGCTGCAAAACGTATTGGGTTATTTACAGACTCGCTGAGCACGTCGAGAAAAACACGATCTTTACTTCTGAAGGGCCTGACATTATAAACTATTCCCATTACAAGTAAAAGGAAAGCCATAAATAGGAATTTTAAAGATACCATATAAGCAATGAACAGGCCAACGCCTCCAAAGAATGCGTATTCGAGGTATACAATTAGAGGATTGATCTCTGAAACAACAGACGACCGTTTGTTTTTGAGCGGATGAAATTTATCGTAACCCGCGTCCAGATACTCGTTTATTACGTAATTGGCGGAAGCAACCAGACAAATACTGAGAATTCCGAATAGGATTTTTAACAGCAGTTCTATGCTAAAAGGTGTATGAAATATGGAAAGTGCAAACATCATACCCGGTACCATAAATATATTCTTAATCCAGTTGTCTGGCCGGGCTATAGCGATATAATCTTTCAACGTAGCCGATTGGCGACTTTCGGTTATTATTGATGACATTTATTTTGATCTTAGTTTGTCTGAAAGCATTTGATAGAAATCTGTTTTAGCCCTTGTTTTATCTAATAGCAAAAAAGGAACTCCTGCATTTTTGGCACATTCTCCGTCCAGTTCTTCACGGTCACCTATAAAAAGACAGGTATTTTTTTGTTGTATATCTAATTGCTCGAGAATATATAAAATTCCTTTTGGCGCTGGTTTTAGCGCATTGATGGCAGGATCAGTTGAACTTATGGTTAAATCAACCGCTAGTCCCATTGCTTCCAGTTTTTTAGCAGCGGGATAGTCGGAATATACCGCTGTTAATACACGTTTTTTTTGTAGGTCTTCAAAAAAAACACGAACTCCGGGATACATGTACTTTTTTAAAAACTGATTTGGATATTCAAACATCCATTTGTCAATTACCGTTCTCATTTCTTTAACTGAAAGGCTGGTTTTAGGCTTGCACCAGCTATATTGTTCCTCTTCAATATTATTTGAGTGAAATCCGGTTTTCTTTTCTCTTTCTTTTCGAAAATGATAAAGTAACAACACTTCTTTGAAACGCCATGGTCGCATAATATAATAACCTAAAATCGCGAAAAGCATTTTTTTTCTCAGTTGGTTCTGATAATAAAGTGTGCCGTCCACATCGAAAATGACTAATTTTAGCTGATTAAATAGTATGTTTTCCAATTATCTCTGTTTGAATTGTAAAACTATTAAAAAAATTAACATTTAGATATCTAGGTGCTTATAAATGAATTTGATAATTACAAAAATATTTACTGATCCAATTAACTGTAATTGGAAAAAAACAACAGGATTTTTTTTATTTGCAGGCTGCGCCATTAGGTTGTTTCATTTTTTATCGGACCGTTCCTTATGGCTTGATGAGGTCTATCTCAGTTCTAGTCTCATCCATTTGAATTTTAAAGAACTGATTAATGGCCCATTAGATTATCAACAAAAAGCACCATTAGGTTTTTTGATCTTGGTTAAGTTATGTATTTGCCTCTTAGGAAACAAGGAAATATGGTTGCGGCTCGTCTCATTGTTGTCCGGTCTCACAACATTGTTTTTATTTGTACCCATATGCAAATATTTTTTGAACAAACCAGGGTCACTTGTTGCTATCGCAATAATCTGCCTTTCGCCTGCTTTTCTTTACCACAGTGTAGAAATCAAGCAATACGCTACGGAATTACTGGCGTCAGTGCTTTCCTTTTACTTGTTTATTAAGTATAAAGATAATCAACATATTGGTGGATCGCTGGCTTGGGGGCTCGCTGGTGGACTTATTTTGTGGTTTTCTTATTCGTCCGTTTTCGTGCTGGCTGGAATTGGTTGTGTATTAAGTTTAAATGCTATGCTAAAAGGTAAATGGCGGATGTTTTTTATCAGGCTTATTCCATTTAGTCTTTGGTTAGCAAGCTTTAGTCTCAATTACTTGGCATTTACTCATAAACATGCCGAAGAAGAGTGGGTTATATATTGGTTTAGGTTTTATGAGAATTTTATGCCTCTGCCTCCTAATTCTTTTTCAGATCTTAAATGGTTTACCACAACTTTTTATAGAATGATGGATTATCCGCTTGGTATGCTATGGAATTTTAATAACATTGCCAATCATCCTGGCTGGAGCGCAATTCTTAAAATGTCATTTATTCCCTTTGGTCTGCTTTTACTTGGCATATACAAGCTTTTTAAATGTAGTCTAACAAATGCACTGGTACTTTTAGTTCCGGTGTTGTTAACCTTATTGGCATCTGGGTTGGAACTTTATCCGCTTACTGAAAGATTCTGGCTATTTATTTCACCCGTTTTTTTATTGATCATTGGAAAGGGATTTGACCACATATGGAGCAAAACATCCGGGGGGGGCTGGGCCTATATGTTTTTTTTGATTGTAATGACAGGACCTGCAAGCCAGGCAATTGATTCGCTTTTGCATCCGGAAACCTTTTATGTGCATAAAAAATCCTATCAAAAAGAAATACTGAACTACATAAATCGGCATTACGAGCAAGGGGATGCCGTGTATGTTTATTGGAATGAC
The DNA here is from genome assembly GCA_946478755.1 of uncultured Pedobacter sp. The sequence goes on from CAMLDJ010000001.1 coordinate 33,985, forward strand.
TTACCTCAATTTCAACTGTATGCAGAATTATATCGTTATCGGTTTACGGCAATTGAAGGAAAGGATTATAGAAATGTATCCGCTAATTTAAGCGAATACAAAAAAAACCTGACAATAGACCTTAACCAATTAAAAGGCAAAAAGCGGATATGGTTGGTCCTGAGTCATAAGTTCCTGGCCAATATTGGCGATCCAATCAACGAACCTGGTTGGTATTATAAAAAAGAAGGAAATCCGACAGGCATTGTTGTTAAAGAATTTCTTAAATTGGGCCGGCTTAATAAAAAGATAGTAACCACCGATATAACTGTGTTTTTATTTACTTTGAGATAAAGGAGATATAAATCAAACTATTCGTATGCGCATTGCCCATGATATAATGGCTCACAAAAGTCCTAAACAATTGTTAAGAATGATTGATAGGCTCGCTCATCCTCAATTTGACTTTTATATTCATGTTGATGCGAAAGTACAACTCAATAAATTTGACATGCTGAGAAACAAATCGCAGGTTTTTTTTATTCAGAGTAGGAAAAACTGCAATTGGGGTGGCTGGAATTTTACCCGGGCAATTATAGGTACATTGTCTGAAATTATCAATAGTCGCATCGATTATTGTTTTTTTAATCTTCTGAGTGCTCAGGACTATCCTTTAGTTACCGCCGACCAGATTTACAGGTATTTCGAACAAAGAAAGGGACGGAACTTTATTTATTATGCTGCACAACATTCTGTATGGTGGCAAGAAGCTAAAGTACGATATGAAAAGTATCATTTTACAGATTCAAATATTATTGGCAAATACCTTATTCAGAAAGTTGTGAACGCGCTCCTGCCGAAGCGAAAATTTCCAGATGATATGAAACTGTATGGTGGAAGTAATGCTACCTGGTGGATCGTCAGCGGACAGTGTGCAAAATATTTAGTCGATAATATTTCTGATCATTCGAGGTTGGATAGTTTCCTTAAATATTGCTGGGGAACAGACGAATTTGTGATTACAACGATTATTATGAATTCGCCATTCAAAGAAAGTGTCGTAAATGAAAATTTCAGGTATATTGACTGGTCGGAGGGCGGGGGGCACCCCAAAATTCTTGAAACTAAAGATTTTGATAAAATCATCAATTCGGGGATGATGTTTGCACGCAAATTTGACGCAGAAAACGATTCAGTAATATTGGATATGATTGATGCCTATATCGATATAAATAAAAATTAACCTTTCTATATATAAACAAAATAAAATGAAAAAAAATGATTTTCTTAATTTAATGTTTTTCCTGATTATAGCGATTTCTGTAGTCGCTTGTCGCCAGGAAGAAAAAGATATCCCTGTTAATGCTTTGGCTTATAAACAGATCAAAATGAAGAATCTATTCGGAATAAATGCTTTTGAATGGGATTTTTTACAAGACCCCGGTAATCCAAACGACGGGAGTAGGGTCTTTGAGCCTAAAATGGCTTTATTGCGCTCGTTTTCGTCAGTAAGGCACTACATGGATTGGGAAAAACTGGAAGATAAGCATGGAATATATTCCTTTAATCCTACTACACGTGGAGGATGGAATTACGATGCGGTATATGCTGGTGCTAGGACAGATGGTATTCTGATGCTTGCCTGTTTAAAAAATACTCCAGACTGGCTGTTTAATACCTATCCGGAAAAGATTAGAGGAGTAGACAATGTTCCTTTGAAATATGGTTCAAATCGCGCACTACCGGAATCATATATTGCTCAGTCCCAGGCGATTTACCAGTTTGTAGCCAGGTACGGTTCTAATAAAAATATTGATACAGCACAAATAAAGCTGAATACCACACCAAGGTGGGCAGGCGATCAGGTAAACACTGTTAAAGTTGGTTTGGACCTGGTTAAGTATGTAGAATGTAATAATGAGCCTGATAAATGGTGGCAAGGTAAACGCGCACAGCAAACCGGTCGTGAATACGCTGCGAACCTCTCTGCTTTTTATGATGGGCATAAGGGGAAACTGGGTAAATATGCAGGTGCCAAAACTGCAGATCCTAACATTAAAGTTGTATTGGGTGGATTAGCCAGGCCGGATGTAAATTTTGTTAAAGAAATGGTTGAATGGTGTAAAGAAAATCGGGGATATAGGAAAGATGGAAGCATAGATCTGTGCTTCGACGTGATTAATTATCACCTTTATTCGAATGACAACACTGGCTGGTTTGCGAGATTCAAAACGAACAAAAGAGGCGTTGCTCCTGAATTGAGCAATATGGGTGAAATAGCCGATACTTTTGTAAGGTATGCAGAAGGGCTTGGAAAAAACGTTGAGGTATGGACAACAGAAACAGGTTATGATTTAAACGAAAAAAGTGTGCAGCGTGCAATTCCAATTGGTCAAAAATCGGCTTCGATTACACAGGCAGACTGGATTTTACGTACCTCCTTAATGTACGCAAGACATGGCGTTAGTAGAGTGTTTTTCTATATTGCTTACGACATTGATGCACCGGGAAATCCTACACCAGGCACCTTTGGTACCTCAGGATTGCTTGGTCAGGGAGCGAGAAGACCTGCTGCTGACTACCTATTGCAGGCCGGGAAACTGATGGGGGAGTATGTTTACGAAAATACAATTAACGATGATCCATTTGTGGATGTATATAAATTCAAAGATAAATCCATGTATGTTTTAGTTGTTCCTGATGAAAAGGACAGGCAGGAGCAGTATATGTTAGATTTGGGAACTGCTAAGAAAGCAAGGATACATTATCTAAAAGCCGGTGCAAGCGAAGTCTCTAGCAAGGATGTCCCTACCGAACGTGGACGTTTGGAACTAACCGTTACAGAAACACCAATTTTTGTTGAGGCTTTATAAATAATGCAAAAAGGGGCAGAGACTTTGAAAGGGTGTTTCTGCCCTTTTTCGTTGCAAGGATTTTTAGGAATGCGTTTTCCTCCTAAAATTTTTAATTTTTCGGCTTAAACCCAGTAAAAAAATGTTGGGTATTGTTTTTAAGGTAAACGGAACGTTTATTGATAAAGAAGTGCTCAACAATTTCATTGAGCCTTGAATGTTGAAATCGCGGATAAGTTTATGTTTTGAAAGCTCTACCAGGCTGCTCATGTATCGCTGTTCTAAAATTCTCTGCTCATTAGGTGAAAGCAGGTGCTGAAATTTCTTGATGTTGTTTTTCAGGTCAGCAATGTAAAGGAATTCAAGCACTTCACTCCACTTCCTTCCATCATAAACATTCATGTCATCAACCCTTTTTTTCCATAACTTTTGCAGGGTAAATGAGACTTTGCACTCATTTGACAAGACCATTTCCAGGTACATGCACCAGTCGTCACCAATATTCATGTCTTCATCCCAGCCAGAAATAATAGAGGATTTGCGCAATACCACTGAAGAGGAAGGTGAAGGGCATGATCTGACATATAAATCTCTTATCTCGGTATACGTAAGATCAATCCAGCCATTCCGTTCTTTATGGAAGTAAGGGGTGAGAAAAGGGTCGTTGGCTAAAAAGTTCCAGTTTTCCCCAAATTTTGCTTCCTGTTCCCAATTGGCAAAAACGAAATCAAGATCATCACTTTCGAGTTTAGCAACACATATTTGTAAAAAATCGGGATTCCATATATCATCTGAATCAAGTGAAGCCAGAATATCCCCTTTAGCATGTCGTAGGCCACTATTACGAGCAGCAGCCTGGCCACCATTTTTTTGAAAATGATATTCAACACCCGGATACTCTTTTACAAGCTCCGCAGTCTGGTCTGTCGAACCATCGTCAATTACAATGATCTGGGTATTTTTATAAGTTTGATTTATAGCACTCTCAATGGCATTCCTGATTTTTTTTTCTCTGTTATAGGTGGGGATAATTATGGTTACCAGATTTTGAATTTCCATTAATAGTAATTTGGAATGCACTTTAGCTTGCTAATATAAAGATATGAAGTCTAACGCACAATAAAAAAGACCTAAAGTTCTAAGGGCAATCCTGTATAAGTACAAACCCTAATCAAAGGCATATCTTGTTGCACAGCATCGCCCCTTTGCATTCGATAATAAAACAATTGGCCGGCGGTAATGGGATTTTTTAACCTCAGTTGCCAGATTTTACCTGATCCTTGTAGTGTCAATATCTTATTGCCACTTATTTCGTAGCCCGTATGTTTGGTTTGACTTACAGGTTTATCAAATACAACATTTACCATGTTTTGTTTCGCGGTAACGCTTATAATTTGTGGAGGCAATGGGTCTTTAAAGGGATCTTTAACTTTAGAACGATCCATTTTGTAGAGGTTAATTAAACCTGTCTTTGGATTAAAGGTCACCTCCTGAACACCATTAGCCTTTACATCAGCAATTTTACCTCCTGTTACTTTCAAACTCAAATTTCTCCAGATCACGTTCGGGGGTACCTGGCCCATGTCAAGCAAAATACGGTACTTTTTTGTTATTACATTATATTTTTCAGCCTGAACTAGAACCTGATTTTTGGTATACATGTAATCCATGAGTTCTTTGGAAGAAGTAATCCATACACTGTCTTTGTTCAGAGGGTGATTTTTAATGTACCGCATCAGCTGATCAAAATTTTCAGCCGATTCTTTATTGTCGGCAAATGGCCCATGACTGAATGCCGCTCCAATAATTTTCTTGGTTTTTTCAGGATTGCTGAATATATAGTCTACATAAGCCTTTCCATTTCGAAGCTCATTGGCGTTCCATTGATCGCCTAAATTGGTTCTTGAGGCTAGTACTTTATTGAAGTCCTGAGTACTTGTTCTGATGAAGCTACCCCAGGAAATGTTTTTATTACCCATATCGTTGTTTCCATCCGGTGCAGGCTCTCCAAATTCGGAAGAAATCATGTGGTAGCCCAGATACAATCCTGTTTCGACAAAGCCTTCTTCATTTGCTGGCGGAACAAGTTCTGTCATGCGGTAGTTTGTATGCTTCCACATATTTTTTTCAGCATCTTTTATCGCTTTCAGTTTATCAGTTCCTCCATGGAAAAGGCTATGATTCATAACGGAGTGTCCCTTACTTACCATTTCCATCATTTGCTCCCAGCTTGTTAAATTGGGGGCTGTAGAATGTTCTTCGTTGGTATTTATAGCAAAGGAGTATTTGTAGGGAATTTGCTTTCCTGTGCCATCGTCAAAGCTAAAACCAGGATAGTTTTTGCCGTTTACTCTTCCGCCATTTAATATTTTATAAACTATTGTATAATCAGTTACAATTCCATCATCTTTCATTAACAACAAACCTTTGTGTTTATCAAAGGCCAGATCTGTGAACGAAAAGTGCGGACTGGAAGCGTTTTTCATATCTATCTCTATATTTACATACCTTTCGGCATTACCCAGATTAATCTTTGGTGCTAGAATTTTTTGAGCGATTTCGACTTGCGCAGTGGGAGGAGGTTGGTTACAGGTAGGCAGTAGCGAGGCAAAAAAAAGAACAGTGCGTTTAATCACTTTTGAGATTGTATTTAATGTAACCATATTTTTGTTTACTTACTAAATAAGATTAAGTGTATAAATTTACCCAAAAAAACTTATACTAAGTTTAGCTTACTTTATAAAGCGAAATATTCAATAATAACTAGAAGATCACACGGGCTCGTGAAAATCTCAATTTTTTATATTTATTATGATCCTTCTTTCTTACCTAGGATATTATTTGATGGAAACCCGGAACCTTCGAAAAAAAATAGCGGCTATAGAAATTGCATAGTCGTAAATAGCAAGCCACATCACATAGGGAAAGAGAAGAATATGTATAGCCAATATGATTAAGTTTAGGCAATTCATTGTTGAAGCTTGTATTAAAAGAAATAGGGGAAAGAGCACTTGATAATAATCTGCCATTAATATTTGAAATGGCTGATTGTGTGTTTTAATAACAAGCACGATTTGATTTTTATACCTGTCATACCGTATGAATACCAGAATGAAGTATAAAATTAAAGCAATTATGGCTGAGATTCTATCCAGCTGATACAGCATCGTCGCAAGACAGCACAGTTCAATAGCAGTTAGGAATATGGCTTTGTTTCTAAAGTTTTTGGGATCAGTTTTACTGGCGTAGGTATTAAGATTGACCATGATGTCATTATCCCTGTCTTCAAATTGATGCCACAAAATACCCCTCAAACCATAGCATAATGCCCAGACACCTACAGATCCAAACCAGATCCAATTCATCTGCTGATGGGTAATATAACTTACGCTGGACACCATAAGCAAGCTGGGAAAGACATGTGAGCCGCAGCCATCAGCCAAGACACCAAGGATACCCCTGTTTTTTAATCTAAATGGCTTAATTGAGTACAGACTAAAGACTAGCCATGAAAGAAGATACAGTAAGCACGATAGAAGATCAGGATAGATAAAAAAGCCGAATACTAATCCGAGTAAAACACAAATGACAGGTATAAACCATCTCCACCCGCGAGATATTTGAAGCATTCTGTTTATTTTTCCACTGGCAACGTCGTCTTCAAGATCTGTAATGTCATTGATAACGCTTACATATATAGCACCTACAATCAGAGAACCCAATAAGAATACGAGCCAAAGCGCGATCTGGTATATTGATACTGTAGACATTAATGCTGTTGCATATGCAATAGCCAGCAAAGGAGGCAGCTTATGGCTCCACCATTCTTGAGACCTTATTACGCTCAGTATTTTCATTCTGTTTACCTATAGATTTGTATACTCCAACTCGTATATTCGTTCCAAACACCAGTTCTCATACTTTGAAACGATGAAACTACCTTACAGCTGTTAAAATCGATTGATCTATCGCGTCTCAGGCATGTCCCGAAAGATTATTTAGCGGTGATCAATCCTAGAACTAGCTTTGCAAAATCAGTTTCTGGTGATTCAGGAACATTTTCTGAAACATATTTGGCCCCATTTTTTCCTATTTGATCCCATTCATCCCTTCTTTGCCAAGCCCTCTCCATGGCTTCTCCAAATGACTCTTCATTCGGATAACCAATGAAACCGGTAACACCTTCAACTACCATTTCAGTGTTGCCGCCGGCGTTAGAAATAATGACAGGCCTGCCTGCAGACATCGCTTCAACCATTGATAGTGGTAGACCTTCACTACGCGAGGGCAACACCAAGGCATGATGGTCTTTCCACATGCTTTCAATATCGTCAATTTGTCCTTTAAATTCAATATTTGTCACATTTAACAGGTCAGCCATATCTTTTAAGGCATTCTCATCCACACCTTTTCCGATAAAAGAAATTACAACCGGACGCGATCTCCATTTTTCCTCAGCTAGGATGCGGATTAATAGATCCTGTCCCTTATCCAGCAAGAACAACCGTCCCAGGCAAGCCAGTTTATAAACTTCTTTTGACTTGGGGAATGGAATTGCTTTACCCGAAAGCTTTACTGGGTTAAAGATGACCTGGCCGTTTGGCAGCCTTTTACCAAACTGTTCTTCTGTTAATCGCAGGTTATGCTGAGAAACAAAATAACACTTTTCGGCCTTTTGCAGCGCTTCCAGCATGAATTTTCTGTCGTCCTTGTATGGCCAGTAAAAATCTACTGCTTTTTGGGCAACTACTACATAAGGAATGCCTAATAATGCGCATTGATAAGCGAGTTTTAGTCCATCAAAATTAATTCCCTGCGAGATAACCACTATGGATGGGGCCTGATCACGAAGTATTCTTATATAGTTACTAAAGTCTTCCGGTTTGGGCTTGGTCAGTTTAAGTCCAATGGAGATTTCATTTGCCGTTTTAATGACTTTGTTTTTAATCCTTGCAGGAACAGATCCTTTTGGAAAAATCTCAATCAAGGCGACATTTTTTTCTGCGAGTTTTATAAATTCTGGATGTTCTCTATTGATAAAATATTTCAGTACTGAGATTTGAAAGCCAGCATGCTGAAATTGGGGGATGCTTTTACCCCATAGTTCTTCACTGCCGCCCCAATCTTCAGTACACGTACTTACAATGACTATTTTACCCATAAATTCTATTCTGTTGTTGAATTATTATTGAACAAATGATAATACTCACCTCTTAAATCAAGCAGTGCCTTATGTGTTCCTTCTTCAGCTATTTTTCCGTCTGAAAGTACATATATATAATCGGCATGTTTAACCGCTGACTGTCGGTGACTGATAATTAAAGCGGCGCGGTTTCCAATTCGTTCCCTTAAGGAGTCAAAAAGATTTTTCTCTGACATCGCATCAAGAGCACTGGTCGCCTCGTCCAGTATAAGAAAGCGTGATCTACTGTAAAAAGCCCTTGCTATCGCAAGCTTTTGCCATTGCCCTATACTTACTTCATGGCCATCCTCAAAGATGCGTCCCATAATTGTATCGTAGCCATCTGGAAATTGATCGATAAATGCGTCAGCCCCGGAATTTTTTGCCGCTTCTATAATGTCTTCAGTATTTCGGTGATTATGAATATCTCCGAATTTAATATTATCGGCAGCGCTAACATTATATTTTCCAAAATCCTGGAATACAGCACAAATTTGTTTTTGATAATCAGTACTCCTGTAATTTCGGATGTCAACATTATTAAACGTGATTTTTCCACTGGTTGGATCATACAGTCTGCAAAGAAGCTTAATCAACGTAGATTTACCCGCACCATTGCTACCAACCACAGCTACGATCTTACCCGCAGGTATGTTTAAACTGATATCCACCAGTGTAGGTTTGGTAGTGTGAGGATAGATAAAACTTACATTTTTCAATTCCAGATCAATGTGAAGGTCGCTGGGAACAGGCAAGGGCTTCGAGTTTTCTGCTAAACTGCTCTTCAGATCATATAATTCGAATAAACTTTTTACAAATACATTATTTTGATAGAGCGTAGATATGTTTGCCGAAAGGCTTTGCATAACATTGAAAGATTGAGGAAAGGCTACTAAGAACAACGTAATGTCTCCAATGCTAGTCAACCCATGAACAGCCCCTATAGCTATATATGCAATACAGCAGAAGAACCCCAAAGTGGCGATTGTTGTCGTGATCAGTTCTCTATACGTTCGCTGTTTACTAATTTTAAGCCTACCGGTTAAAAGACGCATTCTGGTTTCAACATATATCTTTCTAATATGATGCCCTAATCCGAAACTTCTTATTTCTTTGGCATGAACATCGGAAGTTAATAATGAGCTCAGGTAGTTTGATTTTCTTTCCATTGCCGTTTGAGAAAGCCGGAGTGCATTTTGGCTATCTGCAAAATTAATGCGAACCCACAAGGTAGGAATAACAAAAATTGCAAGGATGGGAAACAGTCGCCAGTCTATTGAAATAAGTATAGAGCCAATCACCATAAGGCTTGCCGTATTTTTGATAATCTCTACAATGGTAAATACAATTAGATTTGGTCGGTCGCTGCCCATGTCCCTGGCTCGTTTCAAAACATCGAAATACTCAGGACTTTCATAAAACGAAAGATCCAGTCCAATCGCGCTCCTAAGGATTTTATCGTCAACATACTCTGCAACTTTTCCAGATTGTTTCTCCGTTATATAACCGGATACACATTTAATAGCGGTGTATAAGATAGCGGAGAGCGTTGATAAAATGACATATTTAACAACCTCAGGCTCATTTTTAAGATCGGTGATTCCATGCTTTGAAATGGTGTCAATTAATAATTTTAACAAATAGAGAGAAGAGAAGAACAAAGTACTTTCTACGATAATAAAAATTATAGAAATTGTGGTCCACTGTACTGTTGCTGCCCAGATCAGTTTAATTATTCTTAACAAATTTAAATTTGAGCTGAGTTTATGAAATTTGGTTCTGAATTGTTTAATCATTAATACAGGTTAGGGAATTCTAATGTAATTATTTTAATGACCCGAAATTTAAACAAAAGTAACAACTATCGCACTTATATATTCTTTGCTGAAACTAAAATGTGGCTTCAGTGGCCTGTTTAATCTTGTTCCTGGTAAAATAATCTACAGTCAATAGTAAGACAAATGAGGCTGATTTAGAAAGCGGCTTTTCAATAAATTTATTTAGTACCCATGAAACTGCTATAATGGCAAACAAAATGCTGAATAAAAGGATATCCGGCTGCACTGAAGAACTAAAATACCAATAAAAACACAGGAAGTAAATATGAAAAAGATAAAATGGGTAAGCAATTTCTCCAAGCATCTGGAAAATAGGACGGCTCTTGATATTGAGTTTTTTTGAAGCGATTAAGAAAAAAACAAAATATATAAAAGTGGTGATCAAAATGACTATCCATGGATTTATAGCCATCGGATCTTTGTAAAATATACCAAGCCGACTAGCTTCGACTTTGGCTCCCATTAGTGAACAAATGAAATTGACCCCTAATAATGAATACAACTTCCACCGGCTGTTATAATTGTTGTAAATAAAATAAAATAACATTCCTGCTGTAAATGGTATGATGATATGTTTAGCCCCCAGTGTTGGGTCAAAAGGATGCAGAATGCAGTAGGCAAGCATGATTGTAATAATGGTTAAGATCCTGTTCCAAAGCTTAAACAAAATAATTAAGCTTATAAACAGATAAAAGACAAGTTCAATCACCAGTGTATGAAACACGGGGTTAATCATGGAATAACCAAAAGCCATTGGCACCATTGTTAGGTTAGCTAAAAATACTTTAACTGATGTATGGGCCAAATAACTGTGCGTATGAATAACCCTTGGCAGGATAAAAGCAACCAGACAGCTAACCCAAAACAATGGGTAGATCCTTGAAAGCCTGGTAATTAGAAAGTCTTTTAAATTTCTTTTGATTGAAGTCATGGTAACTACGTAACCACTTACTATGAAGAAAACCAGTAACGCTATCGCGGCATAACGCGATATGAATTGATATTTATGGTTTGCAGGAACGATTTGATAGACATCATTAAAGGTATCGGTATAATGACCAAAGAAAATAAAAAGAACAGCCAAAAACCTTAGCAGATCTAATGCACCTGATCTATTTGGCTTGGAAAGGGGACTTAGCATCATTTGGTAAATATAAGTGAATGACAGATAATTTTTTAACTGTATTTATAGATATATTTTAAAATTTAGAGCGGTAAATTGACGCAATTGGAAATTGACTTACCAATGGCATATTTCGAACAAATTGGGCTGAATATCAAATTTTGTCGGCGTGGATATAAAAATCATAGATTAGTTCGTATCATATCACTTATTGACGCATTAAACTTTTTCGCTTAGTAACTTAGATATATGTTTTTTTTATAGTCAAAACAATTACTTTTACATCAAGAATGAAGCATGTTTCTATAATTACGGTCAATTTTAACCAACCTCAGGTAACCATTGATTTTCTCAGATCGGTAAAAGAAAACACCTCAGCTGAAACAGTTGAGGTGATCCTTGTAGATAACGGCAGTAAAGAAGATCATGAGACAACTTATAAAATGGTTTACCCGAATCTCATTTATCTCAGATCGGATATCAATCTTGGATTTGCTGGAGGGAACAATCTTGGTATTAAAGTAGCCAAGGGTGATTACCTTTTATTACTGAATAACGATACAGAAATTACCAAGAACCTCGTTGAAACGCTAATCTCGGAGTTTGAAAATAATCCGGAGATTGGAATACTTTCCCCACTGCTTTTATATTTTGATCAGCCTGAAGTTATACAATATGCCGGCTTTACTGAGATGAATTACCTCACCTGCAGAAATAAGGGAATAGGAAGTATGGAAGTGAATAGAGGACAGTATGATTTAGATAGCCGCGAAACAGCTTACTGCCATGGCGCAGCAATGATGTGTCGCAAAATAGATTTGGGAACCACAGGGCTGATGGCTGATCTTTTCTTTTTGTATTATGAAGAATTGGATTGGTGCGAAAAATTTAAAAAGGCTGGTAAAAAGATCTGGTTTACGGGAAGAACAAAGGTGTACCACAAAGAGTCGATTAGTGTAGGTAAGGAAAGTGATATCAAGGCTTATTTTATGACAAGGAATAGGATGTTGTTTATCAGAAGAAACACCGGAGCATTGAATACGCTGCTTTTCAGTACTTATTATATTTTGATTGCCTGCAGTAAACAAGTGCTTGTTTACCTTGCAAAGGGACGTTCAGATTTGGCTAAATGGGTTTTTAAAGCAATCTTATGGAATTTTACCCACTCCAAAAATAGTAGTGAACTAGGGTTTAAAATAAAAAATAAATGATTATAGCTTTTTGGATCAGCTTTTTGCTTGTTGTATATACTTTTGTTGGTTATGGATTTGTATTGTTGCTACTGGTTAAAGTCAAAAGACTTTTTTCAGAACCTTTTAAATTTATAACGGATGGAGAGTTACCCACGGTAACTATTCTCATCGCCGCTTATAATGAAGAGGATATTATCGTCGAGAAAATAACCAATACCTTGCAGCTTAATTATCCAAAGAATAAAATCCAGACCATGTTCATTACTGATGGTTCCACTGATCAAACGGCTGAAAAAATAAAAGCCTTTCATGAAGTGACCTTATTACATCAGGATGTTCGTGCGGGAAAGATGGCGGCTATAAAAAGGGCTATTCCATTGATACATGGGGATGTTACGGTATTTACGGATGCCAATACATTTTTGAATAAGGACGCTATTATTGAACTGGTAAAACATTATCAAAACCCCAAGGTAGGCGCTGTTGCTGGGGAAAAAAGAATCCTGATTGAGCAGACCGCTGACGCAAGTTCGGCAGGCGAGGGGTTCTACTGGAAATATGAGTCCCTATTAAAAAAATGGGATTATGACCTGTACTCTAATGTTGGTGCCGCAGGAGAATTATTTAGCATCAGAACGGCACTTTATCAGCCAGTTGAGTCTGACACCATTATAGATGATCATATGATTGCAATGCGCATTGCTGAAAAGGGTTATATCATCGCATATGAACCTGATGCATATGCAATGGAAACGGCTTCCGCTGATGTAAAAGAAGAACTCAAGCGCAAAATAAGGATAGCGGCCGGAGGAATTCAATCCATTCTACGTCTAAAAATAGCTGCTAACCCATTCTATTACCCTGTTTTTACTTTCCAATACATCAGTCACAGAGTGTTGCGATGGACGATTACTCCATTTTTGTTGATCGTCATTTTTATTTTAAACGCTATCATTGCTCATCAAACACAGCTTTTATTTTATCAGCTAATTTTCATACTACAAGTTGTTTTTTATCTTCTAAGCATTATTGGCATGTATTTCGAGCGCAAAAATATAAGGATAAAAGCCCTGTTTGTTCCGTATTATTTTTGTGTCATGAATTATGCAGTTATCGCAGGTATGATCAGGTATTTCAAAAAAGAACAGAGCGCAGCCTGGGAAAAATCAAAAAGAAAGTAAATCAGAATTTCCTGGCTGCAAGTTCGACCACATTGCGGGCATTTTCATTGCCGTTGCAGCTACATCAGTCACTATTACCCGTGCCAGGCCATATTCCACTAGGCATATAAATCACTTCACCAATTTTCAATATAGCGCATATGGCGATTCTTTCTTAAGTTTAGTATTTTCGCAATCTTTTTTTAACAAAAATTCCAAAAAAATAGCTGTTGATTTTGAGCAGTCATGGCAATACTGAAAATATACTCGTGCATGCGGTAGGTTTTGATTCCATAGCATACATTGTTTCTAATGACATCATTTTTTAAACAATTGATATCCTGCATTTTCTCGATCAAGCCTTCTCCGGTGGCCTTCAGAATCGCCTCCTTTCTGGTCCATAACGTATAGAATGCACTTGGCGAACCTATGAAAACCCGTTCTTCTTTGCTAAAACATGCGGGTACCAAAGTTTTGAAATCGAAATCTGGATTTACACATTCAATATCTATCCCAATAGTTGATGAACTGAGGGCTATAAGAATCAGGTTTTCACTATGTGTGCTATTAAATTCAACGCCTTCAATTGCTGGCTTTTTATTGCCTGATTGATGGAATTGAAAACCTGCAGGCTGAGCGGAAATAAATTTTGATAAAATGGAACGGAGTGAATGTCTACGTGAAATGAAACTTTCCTTGTCTTTTTTGGTAAGAAAACGATTCGCTTTCGTCAATTCTGAATCAGATAAAATATCCTGATAATTAAACTGAATGGAATTATAATACTCGTCGGCCTCAATTTTAAAAATATGAATAGCATCCTTGTCCAGATCGCGTTTGTCATTATATTCACTCCATTCTGCACAACTTATTGAAATTTCTTCACTCATTAACCTATTGTTTACTATCCAATACTTCTTGAAAAATTTGAGCAAATTGTCTATCGTTTGGAGGAAACAGGAATGTTTTATGATCTCCCGGGATGTCGTAAACTTCAATGCCCTTCTTAGCATATTTATTCCAGCCTAAATAAATCTGGTCATCTAAAAAATAAAGTCGTTTTTTTGCCCTAAAAAGTGTAATTTTTATATCAATTGGCATTAAGTTATAATCATTATGAGCCTTGTCATATTGTTTATAAATTTTTTTCTCATACTGTGTAAAGATGCTTTCCTCAATAGTAGCCTCAGCTGTAAAGATTTTCTTGATCTTAAATTTTAAAATCTTTTGTTGGTAAGAAAGGGATTCTTTAGGATGTGCAAAAAAAGTATGTAGGAAAAAAGGAATTTTACGGAACTGGCGTTTTACTTTTTGTGAAACTTTGGCATATCTTGATTGCTCATGAATACTGTTTCCAGCATAAGTATCCATTATCCCCAATAGTATTATTTCTTTATTCAAAGCGCTTAACTGGCGTGCTATTTCATAAGCAATAAAACCGCCTAAAGAATAACCGGCTAAGGCATACGGACCATCAGGGTTAGTTTCCAATATTTCTTCAACATAACGGGCTGCTATTTCTGTTAAATTTGATGGAATCTCCGTTTCTTTGTAAAGCCCAAGTGCCTGGATGCCGTATATAGGCTGATCCTGTGCAAGGTACTCACTAACGGATTTAAAAAGTAAAACATTCAGTCCTCCGCCGTGAATTAAAAAAACTGGTGTTTTTGTTCCGGAAGTTTTAATTGGAACTAAAGCGTCCCATTCTTCTTCGTTTTTTGTTTGTATTTTTTTTGCAAGTTTCTCTATGGTAGAATTTTCAAAAAGGGTAGCTAAGGGCAGTCTTTTACCCGTTTCTTTCTCGATCGCAGCCATTACTTTAACAGCAAGCAAGGAGTGGCCTCCCAATTCAAAGAAATCGTCTTTGATATTAATATTTTTGAGACCAAGCGTTGCAGCCCATATATCTGAAACTATTTTTTGATGTTCATCGAGCTGTTGATCTGCTTTGTCAGCATGCGCCACCTTGGATTGTGGTTTAGGTAGTGCATTTTTATCAATCTTATGATTTGGCGTTAAAGGAAAGGCCTTAAGCGCAACAAAATCTCCTGGAATCATGTAATCAGGAAGGTTGCATCGTAAAGATTCCCTCCAAGAGTCTATCGTTGATTTCGAAAGATGGACTTCATTGATAGAAAGCGGTGTTCTCGCAAAGTCATCCGGTTTTAGCCCAGATAATAATTCTGGTGACGGGGGCTCAGGTAAAGTGTTAGGCAGGCTATCCGGGATAAATACGACATCAAAATTTCCATCAGTTCCATCCGTTGTCCATCTTACATGACTACGATAGCTGTATTGCTGCCCCATTTGCCAAAACACATTAGGATGCTGCCCCATACTCACGATATCTTGAAGCTCATTTTTGATATGCAGAACTGTTGAGTTTTTATCTGCAGAAGACATCCAGTTAATTAAGGCAGAGTCTTTTTCGGTTCTTGTATTAAAAATGTTCTTAACCTCTATAATTTTGCCTTCATTACTTTTTAACTGATTTTCTAACAAATCCAATGATTTCAATTCTTCCCATTTCAGTCTGAGGTCTGGTTTAGCCGTTTGATGTTTAGAATTTACATAAATCCAAACATCGTAGTGATATTTTGTAGTTTCATTTTGAGATTGTCCCTTTCTAAGTTGCACGTCTATCCCCGTAATCTGTGGCAATAACTTTGGTAACAAGTAAAAAAATCCTGGATCGGCAACGAATTCATCTTCAATTCTTACCCTGTTATTTACCACTTCTTCAAATTCAGACAGGGTTGTGTCCCCTTTGGCGTGAGATAAATGATCTGTAGCATGATACATCATTAAAGAATTCATTCCCTGCATATCACCAATAAATAAGCAGCCCTCATTATTTATCCTTTTTATAGATTCTTCAATAACTCTTAAAAAATAGGCAGTATCAGCGAAATATTGTGCAACACTATGAATTAATATAAGGTCAAACGAAGACGCTATAGCACTAAAATCGTCAGCAGGATTTGCCCGTGCCACGACGTGCTTCCATTTTTCAGGTGCAGCACCGAGTTTCTCTTTCAGTTTGTCAATAGCAACCTCTGCATAATCAGTAGCCAAATAAGTTTCGCAATAAGGCGCCAATTCAAATAATAACTGGCCGCCGCCGCTGCCAATTTCTAAAATATGCTTTGCATTAAGTTCTCTAATCCTTTTTGCAGATACGTTAAGCCATTCATCCGCCTGTTTTAAAAGGTCTTCACTGTTCTCCCATTGTTCAAGCAGGACACCGTCGATTTTTTTATCGGGATCGGATGTGTCTCCAGACTTAGCAGCCATATCATATATTGTATCCCATCGGTCTTTCCAGGATGGAATGTGCTCTTCAGGCTCATTATCTTTCAGGATGACATAGGCAACCAATCTTTTTTGCTCAAGGTGGTCTTCTCTGGCTACAACTACTGCCTGCTTTATCTCTTCCTGCCCAAGTAATACAGTCTCTATTTCTCCCAGTTCAATACGGTGTCCGCGTATCTTTACCTGTTCATCTATTCTTCCCTGATACAGGATTTCGCCGTGTTCCAGAAACTTACCTAAATCCCCCGTTTTATATAACTTGGCATCGGAAATACCACTAAAAGAATCATTAATGAAGCGTTCATTTGTAAGTTCTTCGCGATTCAGGTAGCCTGCCGCGACTCCTTGACCACCAATAAAAATTTCACCAGTAATCCCTGGAGCTAATAAGTCATGTGCTTCATTAAGTATGTAAATTTGTGTATTTTTAATCGGGCGGCCGATTGTTAGTACAACATCTTCTTTTTGAATCTTTTTAATGGTTGACCAAATTGTTGTTTCGGTCGGACCATACATATTCCATAGTTCTGCGGATTTATCTACCAGGCAATCTGCTAATTCTTTGGACAGTGCCTCACCGCCACATAATACTTTTAGTGATGGGGTAGTTGTCCAGCCAGAATCAATCATCATTCGCCAGGTAGATGGCGTGGCCTGCATAATTGTAATGCCTTTTTGTTTGATTAAATCCAGAAGTAGTCGCCCGTCCCTCGACGTTTCTGAGTCACAAATGATTAACTCAGCACCGGAAATTAATGGCAAGTATAACTCCAGACCAGCAATGTCAAACGATATCGTTGTAATTGCTAACAGCCTATCTTGCTCAGTAATTCCAGGCTCAGATTGCATACTTAGAAGGAAGTTCATCAGATTATGATGCGAGATTTTTACGCCTTTTGGTTTGCCGGTAGAACCTGAGGTATACAAAATATAAGCAAGGTTGGTTCCGGTAAGCTGCACAGCGGGAATTTGGTTCTGGTAACCAGCAAGCTCAGCTTGTAAATTATCTATTATAATTTCTGATGCTTCAGATTTGAATCTGCCACTATATATTTCTGATACAAGTAAAATTTTGGCCTTTGAATCAGAAAGCATGAATTCAATTCTTTCATGGGGATACTCTGGATCAAGTGGGACATAGACCGCACCTGACTTCAAAATCCCGAGTAAACAGACTAACATTTCTATAGAACGATCAGACGCCAGTCCAATAATGTCTCCGATTTTTATCCCTTTTCCAATTAAATAGCAGGCAAATTGATTTGATCGCTCAATCAACTCCTGATAATTTAAGCATTTATTTTTATAAACGACCGCAGTCTTTTGCGGTGATTTTAAGCCATATTCATCGATTAGGTTTGTGAACGCTTTGTCATTGGGGAAAACAGCATCGGTATTATTCCATTGCTGTATTTTCTTTTTCCATGCATCAGTTTGTTTTAAAGATAATTCCTTGATAACGATGGCCGGGTTATTTGCAAGCACTTGTAGCAGCTCCTCAAATTCCTCTGCTATTTTAACAATGGTTTCCGCCTTAAATAACTGCTTGTTATAGGACCACTCAAATGTAAACGCCGATTTAGATCCGGTAGCATTCAGAAAAATCTCGAATGTTTCGTAGGCTCTCGGATTAGAAATCAGTTGATAATTTAAATTGTCAAATGCAACAGAATTATCCATGCCCATATCAATATTAAATACAATAGGGGCCAACGGTACACGTGATTGATCTCTTTTGATCTTTAGTAGCTTAATGAGCTGACTAAACGTAAACATCTGGTGATCGTATGCATCAAAAAAAGCACTTTTCCTTTTTTTAAGATATTCAGTGAATGACTTTTCGGGATTTATAGTAGTTTTTAGGGGTAAAAGGTTGACGCAATGGCCAACAAGCCCGAAGTCTCCCGTAGCTGATTGTCCCGCGGCTGGTAATCCAACAACAATATCTCGTTGATTGGTTTGAAGGTAAAGAAATATTTCAAAGGCGCTGAGCATCGTATTTACAAGGCTACATCCAGCTTTTGCACCCATTTCTTTAAGTTGATTAACCAGTCCGAGCGATAATTGACGGTCAATTCTATTTGCATGATAGGTACGAGACAGCGGTCTGGAAAAATCTGTAGGGAAATTCAAAACCGGAACCTGGTCTTTATACATATTTAACCAATATTCCTTTGTTTGCTGGTAGGCTTTACTTTTTTTGAACTGCTCCATATCATCAGCATATTTGCTGATTTGAGGAGCTGGTGCTAAAATCAGATCTGTACCTTTAACCTTAGCGTTGTATAATTTACTTAAATCTTCCAGAATCACACCTGTAGACCAACCGTCACCGATAATATGATGCTTAACAATAGTAAAATAGTAGTGGTTGTCAGCGAGCTTATGAAGGTAGGTTTTAAATAGCGGCCCTTTCTGCAGATCAAAAACAGACTGCATTTGGCCTGCAATAAACTTCTTTAACGCTGTTATTTGATCTCTTTCTTCTGAAATATCTTCAAACGGTATTTCAAATGAAATATTTTTATAAACAATAAGGCTTTCTCCATCGCCGCTAACTGTGGCGCGTAGCGCTTCATGCCGCCACACGACATCCTGAATAGCTGAAAGAAAATGCTTTGGATAAAAAACACCGGTTAGATCAAGGGAAACAGATTCATTGTACGCGAGATTCGATTGATCGCCACCGATAATACAGGACAACCAGATCTCTCTTTGAGGTTCATTAGTGAATACGATTTTTTCTATTTCCTTTTCTGCTTCAAAAGGATTAAAATTAATCGGAGTTAGAGTATAATAGGACATGATTTGCTTTTAGTTTACTTGCAGGTACTTACCTGGATTTTTTTCATCCTGTATGAACCATCCTGGATTGCCGTCTTTATCTTTTCCTAACCTGGCATTTGGCAGGGGTGGAGTATTGAAGTTTAATTCTTCCTGATGTTCGGGGATAAATTCTACCGATTTTAACTCTGTTAAACTTTCTTCAAAAGCCTGTATAATCTGATCAATATCTGTCTGTGTATGCGCAGTTGTCAGGAAACAAGGGAAACCTTCAAGAATGTGTATCCCCTTAAAACGCATCAATGTGAAAAACAACTCGCTGTAAGCATATTCTTCTTTATATTTTACACGCCATAGGGAGCCGAATTGTGCAATAAACATGGGCGCTTTAAACTTGCGGCAAATTGCATTTAAGGTATCAGCAATGTATCTTGTTTTTTTGTTCAGATTAACCTGTAGTTCGGGTCCCTGAGTTTTCAGGTAATTTAAAGATGCTTTTGCTGTCGCAAGTGCAAGCGGATGTCGCACAAATGTGCCCGCAAAGTATGTAACACCTGCTTCAGGTACAGAATCGTCACCAAATTGCCAGAAACCCCCATCTAAAGCATCCATAAATTTACGTTTTCCGGCAATAATCCCTATAGAAATTCCTCCGCCCGCTACTTTTCCATAAGTGCCAATGTCGGCCTTTATATCAAACATAGCCTGCATTCCACCAGGATGAAAGCGAAATCCTGAGATTACCTCGTCAAAAATTAAAACGCTGCCAGAATTTTCGGTAATCACTCTTAACTGTCTTAAAAACTCAATGGGTTGAAATTCTGGTCTGCGACTCTGAATAGGTTCTACTAGTACGGCAGCGAGTTCATTTGCGCGTTCTTTAATAATTTGTAAAGATTCCTCCGTACCATAATCCAGAATAAGCATATTTTGCACTGCCTCAGGCATGATGCCGGGAGCCGCAGGAAAGGATTTATGTTTTTTGCTGCTTCTAACAATGACTTCGTCAACGATGCCATGATAAGATCCCGTAAAGGCTACGATTAAGGACCGTCCGGTAACGGTACGTGCAATCCGCATGGCACCAAGTACGGCTTCCGATCCGGTATTACATAGGGCCGACCTTTCAAAGCCAGTAAATTCGCAGATCAATTTAGTTACCTCACCTGATAGTTCATGCTGAGGACCAATCTCATAACCCTTTTCGATTTGTTCAATTAATGCATTTTTAATTACGTCAGGTTGATAACCAAGCATATTGGAGCCAAATCCGTTAAGCGCATCGATGTATTCGTTGCCATCTATATCCCAAAAACGGCTACCTTTAGACTTATTAATGACAATAGAATAAACCAGCTCTTTCGTAGCTGGTTTAAAACCAGATACTACCCTGGGATCGGCCATATGGGCCCTGTTTTCCTGAGTATAATTTTTACTGGCCCTGGTTTTGTCCGTATATTTTTTGGTCAGCTCCTCTAAATATTGCTGCTGTCGCACACTTAAGGTTGCAGATTGTTTTTCTATACGTGGACTCGCACCAAAGGGCTTCTTAATTTCAACCAGCTCTTCAGCAGTTAAATCGGGATTGGCACGATCCTGACTGACAACTTTTATCGGGTTAATAGTAGAGACGGATTGACGCTGTATCTGCGCGGGTTGATTATTTTGTAATAAAGCTACCTGTTGGGCAAGCAATTGCAATTGCTGACCAATCAGGTCAAGCGCGGTACCATTTGATCCGGCAGTGTGATGATTTTGCAGAAATTGCGGTTGACTACCAGGAAACTGTACATTAATTGCTGCTGGTTGCACTGGTTGCTGAATCCGCTCCTCCGGTAATTGCTTGTTTAAATATTCTGCCAGCTTATCTAAACTGCTATATTCTTCATTCAGCTGTCGGAAGGTGATGGGTAAATTAAAGCTTTTCTTTAATGCCAATGCGATTTGCGTAAGCAAAAGAGAATCCAGACCCATTTCTATAAAACTTGCCTGATCTGAAACATCCTGCATTTCAAGTCCTGACGTATTTTCCAGGATCTCTTTTATCTGATTGATTAACGATTCTTTTCTCATTAATATATTTGGTTCTTCTACCTTCGGTATAAAATTTAAAGGTTTTGTAGTCGTGTAATTTAATAATAGGTCTGCAGACGAAGCTACCGGTACAGACGGAGGATAAACCCAATATAACGAACTGTTAAATGAGTAAGTAGGCAAATCATTTAATTTGTGCCTTTTTTCTGTTTTATAAAATAATGCCCAGTCAAAATCAAATCCATTGAGCCACAATTGTCCAAGGGCTTTAAAAAGACTATGGTAGGCAGATTCATTCTTTTGCGGCATCTCAAGCGAGCTTAATATG
Organism: uncultured Pedobacter sp.; assembly: GCA_946478755.1. The sequence continues at coordinate 55,770 of CAMLDJ010000001.1, forward strand.
ATATTGTTTTTTTTAGTCGCTTGCTGGCGTACAAATGTTGCGGTAGCATTGCCAGGGCCCAGTTCTAAAAAAGCTTTTTCCTGATTTTCTTCAAGCAACTTTATTGCAGCTTTATTAAACTGTACGGTAGATCTTAAATGATTGGCCCAGTATTCCGGGTTGGTCGCTTCTTCGTTTTGCAATTTCTCTCCGGTAACAGTAGAATAAATTGGGATTGAAGGTGTATGAAATTTTATCGCTGATAAAGTTTGCTTAAAAGGCTCAACCACTTCATCCATCATATACGAATGAAAAGCGTGACTGGTATGCAATAACCTATTGGCGATTTGTTTTTCATCCAAGAATTGACTGAATTTGGCAATCGCAGCCGAAGTGCCGGCTACAACACATAGTCCGGGAGAATTAATTGCCGCAATTGAAATGTCGACAGGTAACAATGGGAGCAATGTCTCCGCTTTTTCCCGGACGGACAACATATCACCGCCGGGTAATTCACTCATCAGCTGTCCGCGGGTAGCAATTATCTTTAAGGTATCCTGTAAGCTGAAAACCCCCGCCAAATGCGCGGCTAAAAATTCGCCTATACTATGACCAATAAATGCAGACGGATAAACACCCCAGCTCATCCATAATTTTGCAAGTGAATAACCTACAGCGAATAATGCGGGTTGACTGTACCTTGTGTTGTTTAGTTTTTCTTCACCTGCCGTATTAAATAGTTCGGGATATATGATGTCGACCAGATTTTCATGAAGCTGCCACTTTAAAAGTTCATTACACTCATCCATTGCATCTTTAAACACAGGCTCGTGAAGGTAAAGGTCTTTTCCCATATTCAAGAACTGTGAGCCTTGGCCCGGGAACATGAATACAACTTCACGGATATTTGCGGTGTTTTTTTTCGTCTGTCCCGCCAGTGATAAAGGATTTTTCAACTGTTCGGCCAAATCAGTGCCAGCCTTGAACAGCACAAATCTTCTGTGACTGAAAGGCTGTCTGTATACATTTAAAGTATAGGCCACATCCGCCAACGAACTATTGGTGTCGATTACGTACGCTGCTAATTTAGCACTAAATTGATCCAGGCTTTGTTCATTTTTCGCAGAACTGGTCATCAATTGTAATGGACGGGGAGAGGCAACAGTTATTGGAGGCGTGTTGTCATGTGCTGCAATAATAAGATGCACGTTTGTTCCGCCTACTCCAAATGAACTTACACCGGCAATTCTCTCTGTATTATCCCAGGACGTTAAGCTATCGTTTACCTTAAATGGACTATGTTCAAAATCAATGTTGGGATTTGCTTTTTTGAAATTGATCGACGCAGGTAGCAGTTTATGGTGCATCGCAAGGCTCGCCTTAATTAATCCGGCAACACCAGCGGCGCAGGTTAAATGGCCGAAATTGCTCTTCACAGAGCCAATAAGACAATATTGATTTTTAGATTGCTGGCCAAAAGCGATATTTAATCCTTCAATTTCAATGGGGTCTCCTAAAGGTGTTGCAGTACCATGGGTTTCAATATAACTGATATCAGCAGGACTGACATTGGCATCATTAATAGCCATTCGGATCACATTGGCCTGACCTTCGGCACTTGGCGCAGTAAAACTGCCTTTATCACCACCGTCACTATTAATGCCTATTCCTTTTATAACAGCAAAAATATAATCACCGTCTTTTATAGCTTCTTCTTTATCTTTCAACAAAATTACACCGGCGCCATCACTAAATACAGTTCCTGTTGCATCAGCGTCAAATGGGCGGCAATGGCCATCATTGCTCAGCATCGCACCTTCTTCGTATAAATGCCCGGAATTTACAGGTGAATCAATTGTAGCTCCGCCGGCCAGAGCCATGCTACATTGCCCGGATCTTATGCTTTGAACAGCCTGTGCCACCGCAAGCAAAGAGGTTGAACAGGCCGATTGTACAGTAACTGCAGGTCCCTTTAAATCTAATGCAAAGGCCGTTCGGCTCGCAATGTAATCTTTAGCTGTTACCGTGATTAACTGGGTTTTTCCGACATTCTCTATAAGCGCTGGATTGGATAATACATTGTGCTCATAATAAGTATTATGGCCTACTCCGGCAAACACGCCTATCGTAGCATCCAGCTGAGTGTTGGTATACCCCGTTTTTTCTAAGACTTCCCAGGCAATCTGTAAAAATACACGTTGCTGCGGATCCATCAGCTCAGCCAGTTTTGGTGTGATCCCAAAAAAAGTAGCATCAAAAGACTGCACATCGTCTACTATGCCTCTGGCCTTAACATAATCCGGATTGTTTTTTAATGAATCCGGAATATTATTGTCTAATTCATCATCAGTAAAAAAGCGGGTAGTCTCTTTACCATTTTTTAATATATCCCACAATTCTTCCACAGATTTTGCACCCGGAAACCTGCCAGCCATGCCAATAATGGCAACTTCTGTATTTTGGCCGGCTGATGTCGTCCTTTTATTTTTTATAGTGGAGTTATTTGGTTTTCTGCCATCTAAAAACGCTGCAAGATCTTTTATCCGCGGAAACTGATAAACTTTAGTTACAGGTAGATTTAACTGGTAACGTGTTTTTAAAAGTGCCACAAATTTTTGGGATAGTAGGGAAGTACCTCCCAGTTCGAAGAAATTGTCTTCAATGCCCACTCTATTTACCTCAAGGATTTCTTTCCAGATTTCAGTGATCTGGGCTTCGGTCTTATAGTTAGGGGCGTAATAGGTATTGGTCAGTAATGAAGATACATCAGGATCGGGCAATAACTTTTTGTTGACCTTGCCATTGGGTAAAAAAGGAAAACTATCCACTTGCATAAACAGCTGTGGCACCATGTAGGCCGGAAGCTTGTCGTTGAGAAAATCAGTTATGGCCTGTTTATTATAATGGTCAGGACAGATGACATATCCCATCAGTCTTTTGTCGCCATTGCTATTCTCGCGAACCATCACCACCCCTTGTTTTACACCCGGAGCATTTTGAAGGGTGCTTTCTATTTCACCTAATTCTATACGGTATCCATTAATTTTTACCTGGTCATCGATGCGGCCTAAGTATTGAATATTGCCATCAGGAAGTTTTCGCGCAAGATCACCGGTACGGTATAACCTTGCATTAGGCTGATCACTAAATATATCTTTTATAAAACGTTCATCCGTCAACTCCGGACGGTTTAAATATCCTCTTGCAACACCGGCACCGCCAATGTAAATCTCCCCCGTTTCGCCATCTTCGACTTCAGTGAGGTCGGCAGCCATCAGGTAAACCCGCTCGTCAGAAAAAGGCTTCCCGATCGGAATGGTATGGCGATAAGTGGTTGCGGGATCTACGACATGCAGCAAACTGCCGATTGTGGTTTCAGTCGGCCCATAATGATTAACCAGCGTAAAACTATTTTGGACCCTGCTTAAGTAATCATTAATGACGGTTGTATGTAAAGCCTCGCCACCAATGATCAATAATTTATCAGGTAACAGATCTGCACCATTTAATGATAATGATTTCCAGTGTGAGGGTACAAGCTTTAAACAATCTATTAAATGGGTATTGAAATATTGATGTATATACTCAACATCGTTGAAGTTTTCTTTGCTGAATAAGTGTAAGGTGCCACCAAATGCAAGTGAACTGTACAGGTTGGTATTGCCCTGATCTGTAGCCATTGAAGTCCCTAGTGCATAAGATTTGCAGACGGACAAAGGAACATGTTTATATAATCCATTGACGTAATCTACCATACAATGATGTTCTATCAAAACACCTTTTGGTTTTCCCGTTGACCCTGAAGTATAGATCACATAGATTAAATTCTCCGGACTAACTGTAATATCGGTCTTGCCGATCGACATACTACTGATCTCATTTTGGTGCCGATCGCTTAGTATAACCATTTTTCCTTCTGCTGCCTCAAGGAAACGGGAAGAAGGGCTATCTGATAAAACTACCTCTGCGGCAGTATCCTCAATCATGTAACTGATACGATCTACAGGGAATTCGGGGTCAACTGGTACATAAGCAGCACCCGCTTTAAGGATGCCCAAGATACCCACAACCATTTCCATTGGGTTAGAAATACAAATAGGAACTAGTGTTTCTTTCTTGACACCATATTTTTGAAGATAATTGGCCAGTTGGTTGCTTCTTTCATCTAATTGCTTGTAAGAAAGCTGATGGCCTTGAAAGATTGTGGCGATGCGATCAGGTGTTTCTTTTACTTGCGAGGAAAACAGATCTAAAATGGTCTTTTTATTAAGCATATCGAGCAAGGCGTACGTTTGGTTTTAAAATTATCAATTTTAGAATTCTTTAACTGGTTAAAACTTATTTATTGATCATTTCAGTACCAATGTGAGGAGACGTTTTGCCGCGTTTAACTAAAATCCCTTTTATTATTAGCCCTGAGAAATTTACCTCTAAGGTAAAATTTTTATGCGACACTTAGGCGGTGTATAGTAATATTTTACCCAATGTGGGTAAATCTTTAATAAATGCAGTATAGAAGTGTTTATTAAAATATAGTTGCAAATTATGAAGAAAGTAATATTAATTTGCAATTGGCTTATTCGTAGTAGCCCATCATAGGGAAAGAACTTCCCCAGACGTAAGCAAGCCAAATCCCTATGGAACATGGCTTGCTTTTATTTGGTGTATTTTCTATTTCTTCTCCGGAGGAGTATTAACAATCTCTCCAAATTCATTTACCCATGCCATCATACTTTCCAGATCACCTCCTGTAGAATTTTGCTGACGTTCTTGTTTGCGTTGTTCTTTATCTTCTTTTTTCTTTTGTCTGTTCTTTTCCAGTTGCTTCTTCATGAAGGTAGCCTGAGATTTAGCCATAAATTCAATGTATTAGTTAAAAAATAACTTTTCTCTGCTCTTACCTGTTGTAGCCTGCAACATGATGCTCTGATCATTGGGCGAAATATAATTTAATTCCGGGTTGGTAACGGATCAGCAACCAGTAGAATTTGAAACCCAATTGAAGGATCAATTGGCAAGTAATATGAAGAGAATAGTAATGATTATTCCGTTTTGTGCAAATATACTAAAATTTTAGCTAAAAACGATAGGTGTTTACTTTGCTAAAGTTACCGTATATGTTATTGCGGCCCTTACTTGCATAACAGTAGTGGTAGCTGTTTTAGCTTTAACCAGCACATTGTAATGGCTGGCTCCATCCGTTAGGTAAGACTTAAGAACGTCAGCACGAACAACGGGACTTAACGCAAGTGCGCCAAGTATGGACGGCGAGGAAATAGCGGTATTAGCGATCTCTTCCTGTTGGGCTCCTGTTGCAATCTGGAACTTTATCGTTTCAAGGTTTCCGAAATTATTCTTGGCATCTACAGAATCTTCAGGAATTAAACCTAAAGCCATATCGAGGCTCTTAAGTTTAACTGAGCTAACATTGGAAACGTCAAAATTATTTACCTGTTTATGGATCTCATCCGAAAGATTTACAATAGGGCTAATATCTGGTATGGTGGTCGTACTGGTGATGCTGCTTAATACAGGAATGTCAAAGAGAACGGTGTCGGTAACAACCACATCACGCTGGATACTTTCTGATATCTTGTTGCATGAAATCGTACAGGTAATGGTAAGCGAAAGCAAGATTATAAACAGGGCAGTAGTTTTCATCATGTTGCAAGTTAGTCATATTTATACCAGCAAAGGTTCCATTTAAATTTTAGATAATCAACTTTTAGAGGTTCTATTTTGATCCCTTAGAACCCAGCTTATATACGATCGCAAAATCTGTCCGACTGATTCAAAATTACCCGAACTTATATAAAATTTGGCACTTTATCTGCCAAAAATTATATTCTGTCTTAATATTTAATTATTTGTAATCCAGAATGGTTAATTGATTTTTGCTGAATTTATAATTTATATGGAAATTGCCTCATGCAGGGAATCTAAGACTAAAATGTAAAATTATATTTTGTTTGATAGTTATATCCGCTGTATGACAGTTATTTATGTCGCTTATGTAAATTAGTACTGTTGCCTATTATAAGCTGCAGAAAAATCAGTTCTCATGGCTTTAAAACGTTCCACTACTGTGGCGATAAATGCTTCATCAAGGATCTGAAAAATTTCATTCACTCCTCCTCCGCTTAGATCTAACTCTGATAATTTATAACTCTGTTCAAGTGTTCCCTGTTCAAATTTGATAATGTATTTCTGGTTCATGTTGAACAAGGTGATCTTGCATTCCGGGTGTGGTAGTTCTGCTATTACTCTCATGTGTTTGGTGATTAAAAAGGCCACCTGACGGAGGTGGCTTTCCGATTGTTTATAATGTATTTGTGTTAAATTTTTACCCCTATTTCTTTCAAAAGGAAGTACGCTTTGTCGATTTTTGAGGCTACCCAGAGTACATAACGAATATCGACTCCAATAGACCGGCTATAGCTTTCATTCCAGGCGTAATCATTAATTGTTGCACCATAAGCACGGTCAAAGTTTACGCCGATCAGCTCTCCCTGAGCATTCATCACAGGAGAGCCCGAGTTGCCACCGGTAGTGTCCAGATTATAAAGAAAGCCAACAGGGACATCTTTAAGGTCTTTTTTCACAAAGGGACCAAAGTCCCTGGCGCCCCACAATGCCCTGATTTGTGCCGGATAGTCGAATTCGGGATTTCCTGTTGTTCCTTTTTCTAATATCCCTTTTATCGTCGTATAGGGGCGCATATAGGATGCGTCCGCCGGCCAATACCCTCGTACATAGCCGTAAGTCAGCCGTAAAGTGCTGTTCGCATCGGGTATAAAGTCCTTTTTCAGAAACTTCTCTTTTACGTTTACATAATCGCCCATCAATTTGTTTAGTATTCCATCTCTGCGGTCTTTTTCAGGTTTTAACTCCGCTATTTGAGCGGCTATGTCTTTTTCAAAGGATAAAAATCCATCCGTATAGTTGCCAATTCCTTTTGCCGAACCAAGAAGGGTATGGTATACGTAACTGGTATCGGTAAGTTTGCTGCTGCTAAAAACGTGGTTTACAAAGTCGTCAATAGTCTTTTCCTGGTCTGCCAGCTTGCCAGTAATTTTATTTACAGCATTTACCGGTTGTTCTCGGGAAAAAATCGAAGCGTCAATAAGCATCCTTTTAAAGATCTTCCTGTCAGCATCCATATCACAGGCTTCATAAATTCCTGCTAAAAACTGCTTTAAACGTGGCTTGTTTTCAGTAAAGAAGGATTGCCTTTGGCTGTCAGGTTGTGCATCCAGTGCCGCTTTGAACACATTAATGTTTTTGGATATACCTAGCAGGCTGGTAGAATTGTAAATCTGTGTGAACCACAAATCTCGTTTTGCATCGCCATTAATTAGCTGATAAAGGTGATCTATGTCAGTCATTAAACTCCCGTAACGTGCTTTAACATCAACGTTGCTATTGATGAATTTAGCCAAGGCAGCATCTTCATTTTTTTTTTGTGAAATCAGGTCTATTCCTTTCAATCCCTGCAGTTTGCCTCTGTAATTTTTCAGCACATTGGCATTTCTTTTTATTCTGGTGGCCAGTTTAATTTCAGTAGCCTTATCTTTCTTACCTGCATTTTCCATCGCTGTATTTTGGAAATCATATAGGTCGGATACATAAGGCAGTAGAAATTGCTGCTGGTACTCGATGAACTGAGCGGGGCGGTGACGGAACGTACGGCCCGGATAACCTAAAATAAATACAAAATCCTCTTCATTCGTTCCGTTAGGATTTACTTTCAGGAATTTTTTGGGCGTATAAGGGATATTATTTTTTGCATATTTGGCAGGAGACCCATCCGGAGCTACGTAGGCGCGCATGAAAGAAAAGTCGCCGGTGTGCCGCGGCCATACCCAATTGTCCGTTTCGCCACCATACTCACCAATCTGCCGGTTTGGAACGTATACCAGTCTTACATCCTGGATGGTTTTATACCTGAACAGAACATACGTTTTTCCAATAAACATTTCGGATACTTCTGCCTGTATGGAGGGGTCTTTTTTTTCCGCTTCAACCACCACATTTTTGATTGCATCATTGATTAGTTTTAATCGTGATGATGGATCAGTTATTTGCGCTACAGCACCCAGGATACGGTCCGATACATCTTCATAACTATCAGTAATACGGCAGGTTAATCCTTTTGCTTCAATTTCCTGTTCATGTGTGTTGGCCACAAACCCCTTGGTCAGGTAATCGTGTTCCGGCGTACTCGCACGTTGAACAGCGCTAAAAGCACAGTGGTGATTGGTGATGATCAGCCCCTGATTAGAGATAAAAGATCCGGTGCATCCGCCAACATTAACCAGTGCATCAACAAGACTGGTGCCATTAGGATTGTAGATTTCATTCTGGCTGATCTTCAGACCTGCTTTTTTTAAATCAAGTTTGTGCAGCTCACTTAAGGGGAACATACCTTCTTCCCAGGGCTTATAGCCGGATTGCAGCAGGCCAACAGTGAGCAATGAGCACGTTAGCAAAGAAGTGATTAGCGTTTTTTTATTCATCAGTGTTTTATAAGTTAGTGACCAGATAGAACGCATTGTAGCTGAAGACAATGGTCGTTAAAATCCCCAAATCTAAAATTTTATTCTGAGTGTTTGTTACCCTTTAATTTCGGCAGCGCTTGGTTCTGCCCCAAATTAATAGCGGTTGGACATTTCTGAGCGCCGCCCAGGTGCCGTTCGGCGAACGATCGGCTATCTTTTGTTGAAGCGCTCATACAGATGTTAAACGGATGTTGTATGAACAATCTGGTATACAGGGGGACTTACAAGTGTCAAGTGCATTTTATGTACGGCTAAAAACATGACAGCTGTCTGAACGTTTATAGACAAGACATTATTATTTTTGCTTTGTAATCGTAAAAAGAAATGGCAGAGGATTTAACAATCATAAAAAACGTCAATAAGGAAGTTCAATATAAAACTTTGATTCCCCAAATTCAGGCACTGATTAGTGGAGAGGAAGACCGGATTGCTAACCTGGCCAATGTTGCTGCAGCCCTAAAGGAGCAGTTTGAGTGGTTTTGGGTGGGGTTTTATCTGGTTAAAGGGGAAGAGCTGGTTCTCGGGCCTTTCCAGGGGCCTGTTGCCTGTACAAGAATAAGAAAAGGAATGGGTGTTTGTGGTGCATCATGGCAGCAGAAGGAAATTTTAATCGTGCCGGATGTCGATCTGTTTCCCGGGCATATTGCTTGTGCATCGGCTTCCAGGTCCGAAATTGTGCTACCCTTGTACAGCGGACAAGAAGTGATTGGCGTCCTGGATGTAGATAGTCAATATCTTTCTCATTTTGATGAGGTTGACAAAAAATATCTAAAGGAAATAATTAGCTTACTGGATGTCTAAATTACCTTTCTCTTTTTATCAGGATACCACTGTTCACCAGCTTGCTGTCGAACTGTTGGGTAAGTATCTATACACTTCGTTAAACGGTGAAGTTACCGGAGGCATCATCGTGGAAACCGAGGCGTACAACGGCGTCGAAGATAAAGCTTCACATGCTTATGGAGGTCGGTTTACCGACAGAACTAAAATCATGTATGGGCATGGGGGCATGTCTTATGTCTACCTGTGTTACGGTATTCATCACCTGTTTAACGTGGTTACCGCACCTCAGGATACCCCACATGCCGTGTTGATCAGGGGACTGGAGCCGGTAACAGGATTAGATGTTATGCTGCGACGGAGAAATATGCCTGCACTAAAACCTAATCTTACAGCAGGTCCTGGTGCCTTGGCTAAAGCCCTCGGAATTGATAAGCAATTAAATGCAAAGGATCTGGGTGGTGAGGAAATATGGATTGAAGATAAAGGATTGATATTTAAAGCAGATGATATTGTTGCTTCACCCAGAGTTGGAGTCGACTATGCGGGTGATCATGCCTTGCTGCCCTGGCGCTATTATGTAAAAGGAAATAGCTTTGTAAGCAAACCCAATAGCTGATTATTTACAAGCCAGATCTGACCTACCTGTCGTCTATTATTTCAGTGAATGGGATATGTAATAGATAAGACTGCGCCTATAATTAATTTTGCATTTCTTTTCCGTTTATTATGCTTTAATATTGCTTTTCTGTTGCCTGAGCAAAAGGATAGCAAAAGGATAGCAAAAGGATAGCAAAAGAAAAGCAAAAGAAATATCAGCCCCAGATAGCGCACTGTCTTATCTCTTAGCTATACAAATCGGTGATTTCTGTTTTGTTTTTTTTGACTTGATTAGGTTATAAATTCAGGATTAATATACTGCTGAAAGAAGAAGACAAGCTCAAACTAAAAACCAAGAAACGACAAGTGTAATTTGCCAATTTTGTGGATAACAAAATGATGAGCTTGATTTATTTATCCCTGTTTTTTATGGATATTTGAAACAATGAATTTTGAAAACACGCTAACTTTCGCCCAGGAAATGGATCAGGCTGATCCGCTGAATCGTTTAAGACAAGATTTTCTTTTCCCTCAGCAAAATAATAAACCTTTTATTTATTTGTGTGGCAATTCTTTAGGATTGCAACCTAAAGCTGCGCGCAAGGTTTTAGATGAGCAGCTCAACAACTGGCAGAACCTCGCTGTAGAAGGCTGGTTTGAAGGTGAGAGCCCCTGGATGTTCTATCATAAAGAACTCAAAGAACTAATGGCACCGCTTGTTGGCGCAAATGCTTCAGAAGTTTGTCCGATGAATACACTGACCGTAAATCTTCACCTGCTCATGGTTAGCTTTTACAAGCCGAAGCCGGGCAGATTTAAGATCATTATGGAGGCCGGTGCTTTTCCCTCAGATCAATACGCTATAGAAAGCCAGGTCCGTTTTCATGGCTATGATCCTAAAGATGCAATTATTGAAGTGGCGCCAAGGGAAGGTGAGTATACCCTAAGGACTGCCGATATAACCCATGCCATTACAGAGAATGGTAATGAAATAGCGCTGGTTTTATTCGGAGGAGTAAATTACTTTACCGGACAGTGGTTTGATATGGAAGCCATCACCAGGGCCGGTCATGACGCAGGTGCAGTTGTAGGTTTTGACCTGGCACACGCCGCAGGTAATGTTCCCTTGCAGTTGCATGACTGGGATATCGATTTCGCCTGCTGGTGTTCTTACAAATATCAAAATTCTGGCCCGGGTGGCATAAGTGGTATTTTTGTTCATGAAAAGCATTTCTCCGATACCACACTGAATCGCTTTGCAGGTTGGTGGGGATACCAGGAGTTGCAGCGCTTTAAAATGGAAAAGGGTTTTGTGCCTGAAGCGGGAGCTGATGGATGGCAGGTAAGCTGCACGCAAGTGATGCCCATGGCCTTGTATTATGCCTCCTTGCAGAGTTTCGAAAAAGCAGGGTTCATGAAGCCACTAAGAGAGAAAAGTAAAACTTTAACTGCTTATTTGTTCTTCATTATTAATGAGGTGAATAGATTGCTGGGCGAAGAGCAGTACAAGATCATTACTCCGGCTACGGTGGCCGACCGGGGTGCGCAGCTTTCCATCATTGCCAGGCAAAAAGGAAAGCTAGTTTTTGAACAATTGGTAGCACATCATGTATTGGGCGACTGGCGTGAACCAAACGTAATCAGGTTAAGCCCGGTGCCTTTGTACAATTCTTATGAAGACATCTATACAACAGGGGCGCTATTGCTCGACATCAGTAAAAAGATCCTGACCTGATAGCATTAATCCGTAAATGAATTCCAACCCGAAATGAGAATGTTATATGATAAACTATAATCCAAAAGATTGGATAACCTTTATATTTCATGCACATAAGGCGGATACGATCCGTACCTTATGGCCTTTGATGCTTAGCGTTGCTGTATTTTCTGGATCAATCGCTTTTTTTGAACTGAATTATCTGAAACTTGCGGAAACTACCTATGTAAAAAATATAGGCATGATGCACAGTTTACTTGGCTTTGTAATCTCTATGCTCCTGGTATTCAGAACCAACACCTCATACGATAGGTGGTGGGAAGGTCGCCGTCAATTAGGACTGTTGACCAATGTAAGCCGTAACTTCGCCATCAAGATCAAGTCCTTAAAATTAAAACCGGAGCATATAGAGTTTTTTGACTATGCCATTCCCAAATTTGCCTTCGCTATGAAGGAGCATTTAAGAGAAAAACAGTATTTTGGGAAAAACAGTGTGCTGATTGAAGTAGATGGTGGTAAGCACATTCCCAATCAGGTAGCGGGAAGGATCTCATCGAGGATTTTTGAGTTGCAGTCCAATGGCGAGATCAGTAATGAGCAGCTGATTATACTTAATGGAGATGTTCAGCAGTTTACTGATATATGTGGTGGATGTGAACGAATTAAAAATACCCCAATCCCTTATTCCTACAGTGCGTTCATTAAGAAGTTTATCTTTATTTATGTCATTACTTTGCCTTTTGGATGGGTGTTTAGTCTGGGGTATTTTGTAGTGCCAATAGTGCCCTTTATTCTATATGTGCTCGCTAGTTTAGAGTTGATTGCCGAGGAAATTGAAAATCCTTTCGGTGAGGATGCAAATGATCTTCCGGTTGATGAGATTTGTAAAAATATAGAAAAACATGTTGGGGAGATTCTAAAATAACATGGTAAAAATAGCCTGGCATCCATCATATGCGCACCCTTTACCTGAAGGCCATCGGTTTCCAATGCTCAAGTATGAATTGATCCCGGAGCAACTGATCTACGAGGGGTTCATTACCGCAAATCATCTTTTCGCTCCTGAACCTTTAGCCGAAGATGTGATATTGCTATCGCACGAAAAGGGATACTGGGAACACTTAAAATCGCTGACCTTGCCGGCAAAGGAACAAAGAAGAATAGGCTTTCCTTTAAATGAAGGGTTGGTAGAGCGGGAGATCAGGATCGCAAAGGGTACAGTGGATGGCGCTCTGTACGCAAAGGAATATGGTCTGGCATTTAACGTTGCCGGTGGGACGCACCATGCGGGAAGCAACTGGGGCGAAGGATTTTGTTTGTTGAACGACCAGGCTATTGCGGCAAACTATTTGTTAAATAGGGGATTGGCCGACCATATATTAATTATTGATTTAGATGTTCATCAGGGTAATGGAACCGCTGAGATCTTTTACAATGATCCGAGGGTATTTACATTTTCTATGCATGGTGATAAGAACTTTCCGTTCAGAAAAGAACAGTCTGATCTTGATATCCCCCTCGAAGATGGCACTGCAGATGAGGCATTTCTGAATAGGTTAAGTAGCGTGCTTCCAGGGCTTTTAGCCCATCAACCTGATTTTGTATTTTATTTATCCGGAGTTGATGTATTAGAAAGTGATAAATTAGGTAAACTGGCCTTGAGCAAGGAAGGCTGTAAAGAAAGAGACAGGATGGTATTTCAATTTTGCAAAGACAATCAGCTGCCTGTTCAGGTAAGCATGGGTGGTGGCTATTCACCAGACATAAAAGATATTGTAGATGCACATTGTCATACATTTAAGATTGGTTTAGATATTTTTGAATAATTATGAAGATTGTTATCGCAGAGAAACCTTCGGTGGGACGTGAATTGGCTAAGGTTTTTGGTGCTACAACTAAAAAGGACGGATATATTGAGGGAAAAGGCTATTCTTTTACCTGGGCTTTCGGTCATCTGCTGCAGCTGGCCCCACCGCAGGAATATGGTTTTATTGGCTGGAGAAGGCAACATTTACCGATGCTGCCCAAAAAATTTAAGTTAGCCATACGGAAAATAAAAACCAAGGACGGATTGGTGGAAGATCCTGGCGTAAGGAAACAACTGGATATCATCAAAAAACTGTTTGATGAGGCTACAGAGATTATTGTAGCAACGGATGCGGGACGGGAGGGTGAGCTGATCTTCCGGTATATTTATTATTTTTTGAAATGTAAGAAGCCGTTTAAAAGACTATGGATCTCCTCGCAAACTGACGAAGCCATTAAAGAGGGATTCAGAAACCTCAAGCCAGGAACCGATTACGATACTTTGTTTAACTCGGCCCATTGCCGGTCGGAGTCTGACTGGCTTGTCGGCATGAACGCCACCCAGGCCCTGAGTATTTCTGCCGGAAACCGCTCCGTTTTGTCACTCGGGCGGGTGCAAACACCAACATTGGCCATGATCTGTTCCCGGTACCTGGAGATCAGGAATTTTGTGCCCCAGCTGTATTATCAGCTGGCCATTCAATTGGACAAAGACGGACAGCTCTTCCGGGCGATGTCTGTAAATAACTTTGATAAAAAGGAAGAAGCCGAAGCACTTTTGGCTAAAATTGAAGATGTGGCATCTGGCTTTAGTAATGGCGGCAAAATTTTAAATGTTGAAGCCAAGCCCAGGAAAGAACCACCTCCCTTGCTGCACGACTTAAGTAGCTTACAGCAGGAAGCCAATAAACGCAAAGGCTTTACGGCTGATCAAACCTTGAACCTGCTGCAGGGTTTGTATGAAAGTAAGCTGGTGACTTACCCACGTACCGGCAGCCGCTATATTGGCGACGATGTGTTTGCAGGGGTACCCACGTTGATCAATAAATTAAAAGAGCATAAGGATTTTGGAAAGCAGGCAGAGTTTCTGCTGACCGTTCCACTAAATAAAAGAAGTGTAAATGCTAAAAAGGTAACAGATCACCATGCGATATTGCCTACCGGCGAATCGCCGTATCAGTTGAGTGGCGACAAACAAGCCGTTTACGACATGGTGGTTGGGAGAATGCTGGAAGCCTTTCATCAGGAATGTGTAAAGGAGATTACTAAAATATCTGTTGAATCAGGCTCATTATTTGTAGCAAACGGAACGGTTATCCGCTCTGCAGGATGGCGGTCGGTATTTAATGAATCGGATGAGGAGAAGAAGGATGAAGATAATCCTGCCCTGCCAAAAGTAAAAAAAGGAGAGGCCTTACCGGTTACCAATAAGGCCTTGCTGGAAAAGCAGACCAAGCCTAAACCCATGTACAATGAGGCGTCCTTATTGAAAGCACTGGAGACTTCAGGTAAGGACATAGAGGATGAGGAACTGAGGTATGCCATGAAAGATAGTGGACTGGGTACACCTGCTACCAGAGCGGCGATCATCGAAACCTTAATTAACAGGGAATATGTCGCAAGAGAAAAGCGCAACCTGGTACCCACAGCAAAAGGCCTGGCGGTATACGAGGTCGTAAAGGACCAAAAAATTGCACAGGCCGAGTTGACGGGACAATGGGAGAAGCGGCTGGAGGAAATACGTTCCGGTGCTTCAGTGGTCGATTTTAAGGAAGAAATTGCCGAATACACTAAAACCATTACCAATGAACTGCTGCTGGCGGGGAATAGCCTCGTTGCAAAACTTGCGCCTCAAGCATCCTCACATGAAAAAAAAGCGGATTAATTATTATAAAATTATGTATTCCATTCTGGTTATTATTGTCCTCCTGGCCTTGACTATTATAGGCGTGTTAAATTTGCCGGTGTTTGGAAAAGCTCCGGAAGGAGCCCGTATGGAACGATTAAAAAAGCTGCCAAATTTTAAGGCAGATGAGACATTGGACAACTTATCGCCTACGCCAATGAAGCCTGAGGGAGTGAGCTATTGGGATATCCTTGTGGGGGTAATAAAGGGAAACCCGAACGGCACACCTAAGAAGGCACTTCCACATGTTGCTCCTGATTTTACGCCGACAGCTAAAACCAAACTGATCTGGTTTGGCCATTCTTCTTACTTTTTGCAGATAGATGGGGTCAGGATTCTGGTAGATCCGGTGTTCAGTAAGCGCCCTTCGCCATTTTCGTTTGTTGGTACAGGAAGTTATCCCGGGACAGATTTTGTTAAAGAGGAGGATTTTCCAGAGCTGGATATTATTTTAATTACCCATGATCATTATGATCACCTGGATTACCAGAGTATCCTGAAACTTAAAAGCAAAACCAGATTGTTTATTACCTCCTTGGGCGTAGGGGCGCATCTGGAACATTGGGGAGTGCCGACCGATCGGATCGTGGAGCTGGCCTGGGGAGAGGAGACCATCGCCAATAACCTTAAATTCATTGCCGCCCCCGCACGTCACTTTACAGGCAGAGGCTTTAAAAGAAACCAAACCTTATGGTCGGCCTTTATATTGCAGGCTTCCGAACATAAGTTGTATTTAGGCGGGGACTCCGGTTATGATACCCATTTTAAGCAAACGGGAGAACTGCATGGCCCTTTTGATCTGGCCATCCTTGAATGTGGCCAGTACAATGCTTACTGGCCATTGATTCATATGTTCCCCGAGCAAACCGTTCAGGCGGCTAAGGATTTGAAAGCGAAAGTTTTGCTCCCGGTTCACTGGGCAAAATTTACGCTGGCCCTGCACAGCTGGAATGAGCCAGCTGTCCGGGTGCTGAAAAAAGCCAAAGAAGAAAATTTGAAAATAACCACCCCTTTGTTAGGCGAACCCGTTATTTTAGCCGAACAATATCCATCAAAAGAATGGTGGCTGGACTAAGCGGTTATAAACAATCTGGGCCGAATGGTGTTGTTCAATAGATCGATCTTAATTATGAAAACAGATTTTATAGAAATATTTCAAACCATAAGAGCTGTGTTGCAGCCATATGCGACCCTGGGATTCAATAACAGGGTCAATAGTGAAACCACTTATGATTTATGGAGTGATAAAAGTATCGTAATTGACGGCAAAAAAAGGAACGAGATACAATTTGCTGCAGTAATGATACAAAAAGACCACGTTGGTTTTTATTACATGCCTGTAAACGCTGAGCCTGTAATGAAGCGGATCTTTGACCCTGCGATGCTAAAGTTGCTTAAAGGAAAATCATGTTTTCATATTACCAAACTGGATGATATACTTTTGGGGCATATCGAAGATGCCCTGGCAGAAGGTTATAGATTATATAAAGAAAAAAGTTGGGTTTAGAATTGATCTGGCAAAACCAGGTGTTAATGGCACTGGAGGATACAGGGCTAAGTACCAAGTCTGTCGGGCATGAACAATACACTTTACTGTTGTGTAATAACAGGATCATTATTAACCTGATATCACTTGATAATAACTACGATCCTGAGGCGCTGATCGAACTGCAGACTGCTTACCAGCTTAAAAATATCCAGCTCCTGCAGTTGTGGGAAGATGTATGGCAAACGAGGCGGGATCAGGTCCTGGGCAGGATCAAATCGATTCTGGGGCTAAATGTAAGATTACATGCTCGCAAGGGCGTGGTAACTGGTATTGATCAGCAGCAGGCAGATGATTTTTTAAACGCCAATCATATCCAGGCATCGGCAAAAGCGAGGTATAAATTCGCACTGAAAATTGATGAGGAGATTGTAGCTGTTGCCTGTTTTAGCAATGTAAGATTTATGAAAACGGTTTCGACGGATTACAGATCGGTTGAGCTGATTCGCTTTGCAACACGGATCGGATTTACAGTTACCGGAGGATTTACCAAATTGCTGAAGCACTTTATTAAAATCATTTCGCCGAATGATGTGATGAGCTACGCAGATCGAGACTGGTCCCTGGGCAATGCCTATGAGCAATCCGGATTTAAACTGGTAGGGCTGACTCCGCCAGCACAAATATGGCTGGATAGAAAGGAACTGATCAGGTATTTTCCACACCGCTTACCTACTCAGGCTAATTCATCTTTAAACGATGATTTTTTGAGGGTTTTCAATACAGGAAATTTGAAATACATTTTATACTTGTAAATGGAGCAGAATAAATTGCTGATCATATTGGGCCCCACAGCCTCCGGCAAAACAAAACTTGCGGTTGGCATTGCGGAGGCAATGGATGCCGAAATTATAAGCGCCGACAGCAGACAGGTCTTTTCAGGAATGGACATCGGCACGGGCAAGGATCTGAGTGAATATACGATCAATGGCAAAAACATTCCTTATCATCTTATCGATATTAAGAATGCCGGCGAAAAGTACAACGTAAATCAGTTTAAAGAAGATTTTTACAGCACATATACCGCATTAAGGCAAAGAAATAAAACCGCTATACTTTGTGGTGGCACCGGAATGTACATTCATAGTCTGCTTCAGAACCAGGAATATACCTCAATTCCTGTTGATGCTGCTTTGCGGAGCCGGCTGCTATTGCTTGATAAAGAACGGCTGAAGACTTTACTGAGCGGGTATCCTGTAGCATTTACAGGTCATGCAGATCAGTCTTCTGTCAAGAGAATCATCCGGGCTATAGAAATTGCCGAATACCTGAATTCCAATCGATTTATCACACCGGTATATCCGGAAATAAAGCCAGTGGTAATCGGCTTAGCATGTGATGTCGCTAAAAGGAGAGCGAGAATATTAGAGCGACTGGATAAGAGGTTGGAACAGGGCATGATTGAAGAAGTAAAAGGACTTCTGGAAAACGGGGTCAGCAGGGAAATGTTAACGTTCTATGGTCTTGAGTATAAGTTTGTTGTGGCTTATCTGTTTAAAGAGGTCACTTATGCCGAACTGCGTCAAAAACTGGGAATAGCGATCTGTCAGTTTGCCAAGCGGCAAATGACCTTTTTTAGGAAGATGGAAAAGGATGGCGTCAAAATAAACTGGTTGGAAACTGATGGGACACAAGCTGATCTCATTAGCGCTGCAATTTCTTTGTATAGGAACAGTTAGTCATGGTTGGCATGTCCTTCATTTCGTATATGGCATGCCATTTGTATTATGGCGTAACAGTTTATATTATTAACATATAAAGGAGTCTTAAAATGAAAACAAATACTAAAATTATTGCCTCTGCAGTAGCTGCAGTAGCTTTGTTCTTTACAACGACTGTTAACGCTCAATCTGGTGACTCAAAGGCATGGCGTCTTGGAATCGGCCTTAACGCGGGAATTCCCACAACCAAGGCTTATAGTTTTGCGATAGGTGGAGATCTTCGCCTGCAAAAAGATTTCAGTTCAAATATCTCAGGACTGCTTTCTGCAGGGTACACTAACTTCTCTGTTAAGGACAGTTACGGGGGTGGAAGTACCGGAATGATCCCTGTTAAAGCGGGTGCAAAAGTTTTCTTTGCTGAAAACACTTATTTCTCAGGAGAACTTGGAGCTGGATTTTCAACTGAAGATGGCGGCGAAACTGCGTTTCTGTGGGCACCTGGAATTGGTTACGGTTTTGACAATGGGTTAGACCTGGGCCTGCGTTATGAAGGAGCTGAATTTAAAGGCGGTTCACTAGGACAGGTAGCTTTACGCATTGCCTATGGTTTTAAATTGTAGTGCCATTTTATTGTAAGATTTAATCCCTATTTTATTGTAAAATAAAAGCGAGCTCCTGATTTTTTCAGGGGCTCGCTTATTTATTTAAAATTAAAATGCTATTTTAACCGAAAAAACAAAACATGAGAAAATATCTGGCAATAATGCTCATAACCGGGGTAGTTTCTTGCACAAATACAGATCAAAAAACAAATACCGATCGAAAAGCAGGAGGGGATTCAACCATTACATCAAACAAGGAGGCAACCAGTACAAATGTTGAGCTAAAGGATAGCAAGGTTCAGGCCATATACAACGGTTATATTGCTTTGAAGAATGCCTTGGTAAACACCAGATTCGAGGATGCCCAGCAGGCAGCCTTAGTATTGAAGAAGGATTTAGCCAGCTATAAAGGATGCGAAAACACTTCTTTAATTGCAGACCATATTGCCAATGCTAAGGACATCAAAGAACAACGGAAGGAATTCACTTCCCTAAGTAACGATGTAATTGCCTTATTTAAGCATGCCGATGTCACTAAAGGTTCTATTTTCATTCAACATTGCCCGATGGCGAATCATGGCGACGGGGGCGATTGGCTTGCGGCGGAAAGTAAGATACAAAATCCATACTATGGTGATGAAATGATGGAATGTGGTCGTGTTTTGGAAGAAATAAAACCGGCAAAGTAGATATTTTGGATTCTTACTTGTTTTTGACTCACATTTTAATAATAATTTAACAGCTTTGTTATATAAAGCTAAAAACTAACCGGAAAGGATTAGTTAAGTTTGTTTTTATAAATTTAAGAATATATATGTCAGATATTGCAGAAATTAAGATTGATGGAAAAGTGTATGAATTTCCCGTTATTACAGGTACCGAAGGGGAGAAGGCTATTGATATCTCTAAACTTAGAGATTTAACGGGTCATATCACTTTAGATTTTGGATACAAGAACACCGGCTCTACAAAGAGTGCGATCACCTTTTTAGATGGTGAGCTGGGCGTTTTAAAATATCGTGGTTATCCGATCGAGGAGCTTGCAGAAAAATCTAATTTCTTAGAAGTTGCATATTTACTGATATATGGTGACCTGCCTACACCCGACCAGCTTACAGATTTTCAAAGCCAGATCAGCAGACATACACTGATCCATGAAGACATGAAGAAATTTTTAGATGGTTATCCATCTAAGTCACATCCAATGGCGCAACTGTCTTCTCTGGTTTGTTCTCTATCCACATTTTATCCTGAATCGTTAAATGCCAATTCATCGCCTGAAACAATGGATCTGACGATGATCAAATTACTGGCAAAGTTTCCGACTATCGTTTCTTTCATTTATAAAAAATCATTAGGACATCCGCTTATTTATCCAAAAAATAAATATGACTATGTAAGCAACTTCCTAAATATGATCTTTGGCCAGCGAACAGAAGAGATTGAAATCGATCCTGTAGTAGTTAGTGCAATGAACACACTGCTGATCCTGCATGCTGATCATGAACAAAATTGTTCGGCTTCTACGGTAAGGATGGTGGGTTCTTCAGATTGTAATTTATATGCTTCCGTATCTGCAGGAATAGATGCACTGTGGGGCCCACTTCATGGTGGTGCAAACCAGGCGGTAATAGAAATGCTTGAGTTGATAAAAGAAGATGGCGGAGATACCGAAAAATGGATCAATAAAGCCAAAGATAAGAATGATCCTTTCCGCATGATGGGCTTTGGACACAGGGTTTACAAAAACTTTGATCCAAGAGCTAAGATCATTAAGAAAGCTTGTGATGATATTTTGGAAAAACTGGGTATCGATGATCCTGTTTTGGAAATCGCTAAAAAACTGGAGGAAGCAGCATTAAGCGATCCATATTTCGTTCAGCGTAAGCTTTATCCAAATGTCGACTTTTATTCAGGTATCATTTACAGGGCACTTGGTTTCCCAACGGATATGTTTACCGTATTGTTTGCATTAGGCCGTTTACCAGGATGGATTGCACAATGGAAAGAAATGCATGAGAACAAAGAGCCAATTGGGCGTCCGCGTCAAATCTATGTTGGTCATACGGACAGGAAGTTTACTGCAATAACAGAGAGATAGTATTCGATCATCTAAACAAAAAACCCGTTCAGGATCCTGAACGGGTTTTTTGTTTTCCTAATGCCCCATTGCCTTTATTGCTTCCTCTTCGGCCCGGTTATGTTTGTGCTTGAACATAAGCGCGAAAGCAAGCGTAATGATGAGTGCGTAGATCGTAAACGAAAGCCATATAGAATGCCAGTCTTTTACATCCAGCGCACGGCTTAAAATGCCATTTTGCTGTACACTGATCCCTTTATTACTTAAAAACTCAAGCAAGTGCTTATTGTTCGTCTCTGTATTTGTATGAATTGCAAGCGATTGAATGTCCTGATAAGATTTTGTGAAATATCTGTCGATCATCCAGCCTGAGGCCAGGCTACCAAAAACGGCACCAAATCCATTGGTCATCATCATAAACATGCCCTGCGCTGAAGAGCGCGTTTCGGGGCTGGTCGCAGTTTCCACAAAAAGGGACCCTGAAACATTGAAGAAGTCGAAAGCCATTCCATATACAATACAGGATAGGACAATCATCCATAAATTACCTGTAGGATCGCCAAATGCAAAAAAGCCAAAACGTAAAACCCATGCCAGCATGGCAATGAGGATCACGTTCTTGATGCCAAAGCGCTTCAGAAAGAAGGGTATGGCCAGAATGAACAGCGTTTCCGAAACCTGCGAGATCGACATAATGATGGTCGAATACCGGATGACAAATGAGGCTGTATATTCTGGAAACAGTTTAAACTCGTCCAAAAAAACATCGCCATAAGCATTGGTCAACTGAAGCGCAGCACCAAGGAACATAGAAAAGACAAAGAATAAGGCCATTTTATAGTTCGCAAACAGTTTAAACGCCTCCAGGCCCAGAGTTTGAGTAAAGGACCTTCGATCCGCTATTAAGTTTCCCGGTCGGCATTTTGGTAGGCTGAACGCGTATATCCCTAATATAAAAGCGGCAATACCGGCAATGTAAAACTGGTAGGGACTGGCTTTGTTGCCGCTTAGGTTGGTGGTCCACATGGCGGCGATAAAGCCTATTGTTCCCCAAACCCTTATAGGAGGAAAGTTCTTAATGAGGTCTAACTGTCCTGATTTTAGTGTGGTATAAGAGATGGAGTTACTGAGCGAAATGGTAGGCATGTAAAAAGACATGGCCAGGAGCATCACCCAGAAAAATGAGTTTGGACTATCCACCTCGGGCAGATAAAACAATGCTGCAGCATACAGGATATGAAGAATACCATAAAGAACTTCTGCATTCACCCACTTGTCTGCAATGATCCCTGTTAATGTCGGCATCAAAAGAGATGCGAAGCCCATGGTGGCGAAAATTGCCCCAAACTGTGTTCCGTCCCATTGTTTGGTGCCAAACCAGTAATTTGCTATAGTAATGAGCCATGCGCCCCAAACAAAAAACTGCAGGAAACTCATCAACGTTAAGCGGAGCTTAACGCTCATTGTTTCTTCTGTTTAATTCATCACGAATACGTGCGGCTTTCTCATAAGCTTCTTCGGCAATGGCTTCCTGAAGTTTTTGATTTAACTCTTCTACACTTAATGATTTATAACTTGAAGATGGGATAGAGGAGATGTCTTCAGTTCCCTGTTCTTTAGACAGGTTGTCGATATTTTCAAGAAAAAGGAAATCATTTCCTTCTATGACTATACCGGCCGAAGAGAGGATGAACTCGTAGGTGTATATGACGGCGTTGAAGCGAACAGCGAGTGCAATAGCATCAGAGGTACGGGCATCAATTTCATGGATCGTTTTTCCGTCTGTACAGATCAGCTTGGCATAGAATACACCTTCTACAAGGTTATATATCAAGATCTCCTGGATTTCGATGTGATAGATTTGAGCGAATGTTTTGAACAGGTCGTGGGTTAAAGGCCTGCTGGGGGTCATCTTTTCTATTTCTATGGCAATAGCCTGTGCTTCGAACGCACCAATAA
>CAMLDJ010000002.1 GCA_946478755.1 uncultured Pedobacter sp.
CATGAATTAAATATACCTTGCCATCATCATCAAAAAACAAAGAATTGTCATGATATGCTGGCTTAAAAGAAATTCGTTCCCAGTTTCCTTTTTCTATATCTTTCGTTTTAAAAATATAGGTTTCACCTGTGGTTTGTGCAAAAGTACTTACATAATACATCCCCTTGTGATAGCGTAAACTACTTGCCCAGGTGCCTTTACTATAGGCGTTTTTTCCTTCTGTCAAATTTAGCGCCGGCACATCTGCCAAAGCATCATGGGCATAGTTGATCATTTTCCAATTGACAAGATCTGTCGATTTCATAATGGGCACACCGGGGTTCATGTGCATCGTTGTGCTGCTCATGTAATAGCTATTGCCCACACGTATTATTGAAATATCCGGTACATCTGCATAAATAATAGGATTGGTGGCTTTTTGTGCATATAAACACGGCACTATAAGGGTGATTATTAAGGCTACCATCGATAACCTGTAAATCGCATTTTTCATATTTTCATTTGGGGTTTTCATTCTTAACCAACTTTAATTATCATTAGCATCCATAAACCTGCGACCAGGATTAACGAATGAATTTCCATTCATCAAACAAAAAGCCCTCTCCATTAAACACAAAGTAGATATTCTCTACTCCTTTATCTATTTTCATGGCTATTTTCTTTGAAAGTGTAGTCCATTCCTTCTCATCACATGTAAGGGAAACAAGAGGGGTACCTTTAAGATTATTTACATAAACATCAATTCTGCCTTTTCCCTTCACCCTGGCTTCGAATTTGGCAGGAATCTGTTTGCTAAAATCGGCTCCCCGTACCATAACACATTGTTGATCTGCTTTTCCTTTGGCAACCATATTACCCAGATTACCAGCGACTTCGAACTGAACTTGCCCCGAAGTGCCTGCAGTAGTTTCTGCCTGCTGAAGAACGAATGGATTTAACGGGTTGAGTTGTGACGGACCTTTAAAAGTTGCATTGACCATGGGGAAACTCACATTCTTTTCATCCACCTGCATTTCTTCGATACCCGCATTACGAAAACCGCCCTTAGTGCCAAAATAATCCTGTAAATACATGGCATGGTAAGCAAGATAATATTTCCCTTTAAACTTGAACACGTGAGTGTGATTGTTTGTCAAAGGCCCTACGTTAACATCGCCAGTATTCTTAAAGTAATTATCGCGATACTTCCAGCTATCCGGAGTTAAGGGTGTTTTACTTGTCATGTAAGATATGTTGCATGCGGTTGGTTTATCAATATTGCTATAAGGCCATTCAGTGCGTTCACCCCAGTCCGTACAATAGCTATAAACCCAGGTTCCGTTGATAAAGTTAAGGTCGCTTGCCTCATTAAAATAAGGAGCAGGTATCTTAGCAACATCACTGGCCAAACTGATCATGTCTTTTCCCAATTTGACGATTCTGGCATTATCTGGCATATATTTCGTTTTAGGCGTTCCGCCTCCAAAAGTAAGCCAGCCTGTACCCTGGTCATCAATAAGAACTCCGGGATCGAATGGAGCACCAACATCCACACCGGGAACAGAACGGTCGATTATATTCTTTCCCAATGGGTCTTTCCATGGGCCAACCGGAGAGGTGGAAGTAAGCACCGCTGAGCCACCACCGCCATTTGAGTAATACAGATAGAAGTGCGTCTTGCCATCTGCTTCCTTTCTGGATGTAATGGAAGGCGCCCAGGAATTCTGGCTCCATGGTGCCAGCTCGGCAGTATTGATGAGGCCATGATAGGTCCAGTTAACCATATCATCAGAAGACATCATCACCAGTGTACGGATATGCTCATATGAATTTTTCCCATCCTTCCCTACCTTCTCATACTGTTGATGATCATTGGTGGCATACACATAAATTCTTCCATTGTATTCTACGGCTGTTGGATCGGCCGTAAACATAAAATCTAATAAAGGATTGGCATTATTGGAGGTAAGTTTCGGCGAAACATTTGCGAATTTTTCTTCCAAACTTCCATTAACTACTTTTGGTTTTTCTACATTAGTTTGAGCTTTTACATCTTTTTGACATCCCAAAAGAGAGATAACAAAAACCGTACTTAACAACGCTTTTTTTCTAAACATGTTTTTTTATTTTCCTTAAAAAACGGATAGTCTTTAAGGGGTTATTTTCAATTGGTTAATTATTCTTTAAGCTAAGCAACAAAAGGTGAGCCCTTCTGCGGGAGTGGCGAACACTAACCAACCTTAGGGAAGGAATAACCTTATGCTATGGCATTGCATTAATAAATATCTGGTGGTTACTATTGAGTATGGCCATCTGCTCAGCATTATCAGCCGCAGGTTCATTCGCGCTGGCAAATTTTAATTAGTAAAAGCCCTACAGCAGCATATTGCTGTAGGGCTTTAGTTTATTTAATTTTTACAACTCTCAAATTATCAACAGCGCCATAAAAGCTGGCTGCCGAAAGCGTGTAGTTATGTATATACATGATGCATGAGGTATTTCCGGAATCACCTGTTAAATCGGAAATTTTGGTTAGTGAAGCCCCCATACCCTCGCCAAGCTCAGGATGTGATGCACGGAATGATGTTAAAGGAATAGTTACTGTTACCCACCCTTTTGTACTGTACGGTACAGTGGTCGTTGCGTTTATTCTCCAAGGTTCCCACCGGGCCATATAGCCATTTACTCCACTTACAATATTAACTGTAGTACCTTTCCAAGTTTTTGGAATATTTACTTCAAATTTAAATGCCCAATTGCCAGCCGCATCTGCAATATTGCTTTGTGGTACCCATTGTATTGCATTCATCGGTATGTTAGTACTCCAGGGCCATCCGTCGTTACTAGACAATCCATCAATATCCAACACAAAATAGGTGCTTGAATTGCCAGAGAAATTAGGATTGCCATTAGTTTGTTTACCAGCACCCCAGTATTGCCAGTTAAAATTGCTGTCCCAATTTGATATAGAGCCTGTTACTACATCATTTACTTGGTACGCAGTAGTAGCCGTGCCAAACGGTGTAGTAACTGAAACCGGTCCGCTTTGCGTTAGCGTTGGCAAAATGAATCCAACAGAACTTCCATTTTTAGATGATACAAATGAAGTAACCGGGACACCTGCAAACGTAAGCATTTGAATATCTTTAAGATAGCTACCATAAACATAAACCGAATCACCTGGGTTTGCATTTTCATTGGTAATACCTGCTATAACCGGGGTCGCAATTATTTTATGATTCAACGTACCGCTTTTGGTGATGATTGATATCTGATCGTCGGTCGTTGTGGCCGGCATCAAAAAACCAATAGAATTCCCGGCAGTATCTAATTTAAAGGATTGGATTGGGGTGCCTCTATACGAAAAGCGTTGAATAAAAAATAGTCCCGAACCAAAAACATAAACAGAATCGCCTGGATTGGCATATAAATTGGAAATTCCAGCAAAGGTAGGTGCTGCCGGACCTAATTTAAAAGAAAACGTTGTGGAACCTGCTTTTGTAGCGTATTCTACAATATAGAGTTTAGCAGTATCAATTTTTGAAAACTGCATGTCAGGTATTCGCACTACGGCGCTGTTGGGCGCAAATAAAGCGCTGTTAAAAGAAGCAGGAACACCATTGAAACTTATTTGTGTAGCATTCTGCAAATTATCTCCGGTTATTACCACATATTGCCCGTTTGGCGCAGCACTATGCAAAACGGTATCATTAGGTGAGGCTGCATAATTCTTAATACTCAAAATAACTGGAGCAGAACTACTTTCTCTATCTTTTTTACACGCAGGTAATACAGCCGCTATCATTAAGAAAAGCAGCAAAGAGTAGAAGGTTAAATATGATTTTATTTTCATTACAATATCTTTTAATTTTTTTAATTAATAATATGGTACTGGTGGTTCTGCCAATTTAGGGGCGGTGGTTAGCTCAGATGACGGAATTGGCAATGTAAATGAAGAGATAGTTGCCGGAAGCGTAAGTGGCGGAGCAATAGTATCCCTTGTTGCTATCTTCGTTACAGGATCATAAGTAAACGAAATCCGACCGTGGGTAGCATCCTGATCATTAAGAAACTTCACAGCATTAGTCGGATCATAATAAGAATACCTAACCAGGTCCGTCCAGTATTGTCCTTCAAAAGCAAGTTCAACCCTTCTTTCCGTGCGCAGTAAAGCCGGAGTTACCGCAGTCACAATATCCACGCCAGCCCTTGTCCGCACAGCATTGAAATACTTTAGTGCATCAGGATCGCTTGTAGTACTATTGTTACCCAAAATGGCTTCGGCATATACCAAATATACATCGGACAATCTAAGCATTGCATTATGTTCGGGGGATGACCAAGAATCCATTGTTGGCAAGTTGTTGTCTTTTTCGGTACCAACCATGTGTTTTTTCATGCCCGCGCTTTTTGCCTTATAACCACCACCGGCAGCATTCAATTCGGGATAAAAATCTCCGTTGAGCATGATAGTGGCTTTACGCCTTACCGTATCTTTAGCAGAATACATCCGGTATAAATCGTAAGTTGGCGCTAAGGCCATCCATCCACCTTGTTGTTGAGGAGTAATGATTCTATCTGGCGCATAATATTGTTGTAGGCCGTTGCCAGTTCCATACCCGACACCTCCGGCCCATTGAAGCGAGAACAATGATTCGGGATTATCGTTATTTTGCACTTTGAAAACATCATAATAGCTAGGAAACAATGCCAGCCCACTATTTTTACACACATTGCCCGCATACTTTTTGGCACTGTCAAGCAAGGCCTGATCGCGTACACCGCCGCTTTTGCCTACACCCGCCATCGTCAAATATGCCTTGCCCAGCATTCCCTGTGCCGACCAGGTAGTTACCCGGCCTTTTTCATCGGTTTTGGGAAGATATTGCGCTGCGTAAGTCAGGTCATTAGTAACGAATTTATACACATCCGAAACAATGTTGCGGTTAAGCAGCGGATCTTTTATCAGTTTGCTGTTGTCTTCAATAATTGGCACTGCACCCCAATATATCGCCAAATTATAATAAGCCATGGCACGAATAAATTTTGCCTCAGCTATGGCAGCATTTTTGTCTGCTTCCGAAATAGACGGATCAGCTTGCTGTTGTATAGCTGTGATAACCGTATTACATTGCGCTACAGTATTGTACAACCCAACCCAACCTTTTGTCACAAGATTATTTTGGGCCGTAATGGTGCGTGTAAAAAGCTGTACCAAATCGCCATTATACGGAAAGCTAGCGGTACCACTCAATACGTCGCCAAGTGGTATCCAGCACTCATTGCTCCATGACCACCAGTGCGAACCGCCATAAAGGCTTGCCGTAGCCAATCGTACATCGGCGGTAGTTTTATAAAAATTGTTAGAACTTATCTGCGAGTTGGACGGACGGTCCAAAAAACTCTTTTTACATCCGACAATTGCTGCTGCACATAGCAGGATGATGAAAATTTTGTTAATTAATTTCATAAACATATATTTTTAATCGCTGATCGTTTTATTATTTCAAGGTTATGTTTGCACCAATAGTAAATACTCTTGGCTGCGGATAATAACCGCTGTCCCATCCTGCCTGAAGTGGATCCCATGAACCAATTTCAGGATCCATACCCGAATATTTTGTAATTATAAATGCATTGGATACATTGGCATACACCCTAACAGAACGCATAGATATTTTTGATAAAAAACTTTCTGGCAAACGGTAGCCTAAAGTGATATTTTTACACCTCAGGAATGAGCCATCCTCGATCATCAAACTATTAGGACGGTTATTACCGTTGGTATTATCGTTTCTCAACCCAGCAATAGTTGTATTAGGGTTGGTAACATATACGTTGTTAACATCAGATGGAGAGCCGTTAGGATCTACCATAGCTAAGTTTGCATAATTTAACACCGATGTAAAAAAGGTAGCCTGATTTTGCGGATTGGTTTGCTGTACAGCCATTTGATTGAATACCTTGGCGCCATAACTACCACTGAAGAAAATATTCAGGTCAAAATTTTTGTAGTTAAATGTATTATTGATACCATATTGGAATTTGGGGATCGGGGAACCCAAAAAGGTTTGATCTCTTGTGTCGATAATACCGTCGCCATTCAAATCCTTGAACATACGGTCACCGTACCAGATACCACCACCTGCTGGAGAGATCGGATAAGGCTTACCGCTTGGGTCAGCAGGCAGTGCATGGTTTTTAAAATCCTCTGGAGTTGAGAAAATACCATCAAATACATAGCCATAAAATTCGCCAATAGGCCGGCCCACCGTCGTTTTTTGAATGATATCGTTAATCACATAAGATTTCTTACTTAAGTTAGCATCATCTCCACCTGCACCTAAGTAGGTCACTTTATTAATATTCCGCGATATGGTAAAACTAGTTTTCCATCCGAAATTTTTAGCATTAATATTGGTAGAATTGATTTGAATGTCAAACCCTTTGTTGGTTAACGAGCCAACATTGGCAAAAGGCGCTTGCATAGATCCCGGTCCATAACCCGCTACAGTACCAGAGTATCCTGGAAGCGGCACCTGTAATAAAAGGCCTTTTGTTAAGCGGTTGTAAGCTTCTAACGTAAAACTTAATCGCCCCTTAAAAAGCGTTCCGTCAAGTCCAGCACTGTAATAATCAGTTTTTTCCCAGGTCACGTCTGCGTTTGCCAAATTGTTTTGAAACTGCGCTATACCTGATAGACCATTGGCTACTGATAGAAGCTGGGTTACAAATGTATTGCCCGGTATGCCCTGGTTGTTGGTAATCCCGTAACCGAGCCTCAGCTTCAATTCATTTATAGCTTTTATATCTTTTAAAAACGACTCGTTTTTAATTTTCCAGGCAAATCCACCCGAATAGGTAGTTACCCAACGGTTGTAGGACGGAAAATTTGAAGAACCATCGTTACGTATATTACCGGTAAGCAGATATTTATCATTCCATGAAAAATTGACACGGCCGAAATAAGATTCCTGTGCAGAGCCTCCCGTAGGGTCTGATAATGAATTGTAGCCAAAGTTTGTGGCCGTGGTAGCATCCCCACCACTAATCGCCTGCACATTATCTGAAGCGTAATTCCTTCGTGAAGCACCAAGACTTTGAAAAGTGCTCTCTTGCGATTCATGCCCTGCTAAAGCATCAATATGAAATTTTTTGAAATTATAGTTATAAGTTAGAAAATTGCGTATTACTACATAAAAATTTTGACCGGCGCTAGAGGAACCGAAGTTAGCGCTTACATTACCTTTGCCAAAACTATAAATTGGCGAATACCTATCTTCTGTATTAAAATCGAAATTACCGGATACTTCATTTCGCAGCGATAACCCTTTAGCCAATTGTATTTCGGCATACACATTGCCAAATACCTGATTTCGCTTTCTTAAGTGTTTGATAATTTCTGCCAATGCCACCGGGTTGGCAACAGGTGCTACCCAACCGTTTGGATCGGTAACCCCTCCCCAAGAGCCATCAGAGTTCGTTACCGGAACATTAGGACTAAGACTTAGTGCAGTGGCAATTACATTACTGGAGGTTGAGTTTACTTTTTCATCAACATGCGACAACTGAAGGCTCGTCCCTATTTTTAGCCATTTAGTGGTTTTATTGTCTAAATTCAGCCTTACTGAGTATCTGCTAAAATCAGATCCAATGGCTATCCCTTCCTGGTTAAAATACGAGGTTGACAATAAATATTGGGTTCTGTCATCCCCACCGCTTACAGTAAGTGTGTGATTCATCTGCGGGGCTTTCCGGAATAATTCTTTTTGCCAGTCGGTGCCCTTACCTAAATATTGAGGATTGGCAAATTCGGCCCTTTTATCAAAGTCCCAGCCCGAGCTAGCGGACCGGGCATTGATGAGCGTAGCAAATTGTTGCAAATCTACTGTTGGGAGTCGCTTAAGTATTTCCTGATAACCTGCATAGAAATCATAAGTGATCTGCGGCGCTCCGGCTTTCCCCCTTTTTGTAGTGATCACAACAACTCCATTGGTTGCCTGCGAACCGTATATGGCTGTTGCCGAAGCATCTTTCAATACATCTATTGATTCAATTTCGGCAGGATTTATTGAATTTAGCGGATTAGAACCACTACCTGGGTTGTTTACCGGTGGGATAATAATACCATCTATAACGAATAGCGGCGAATTAGAGCCACTTATTGACGACACGCCGCGTATTTGGATAGATACGCCGCCACCCGGCTGGCCCGAAACCTGTTGAACCACTACCCCAGCAACTTTGCCTTGCAGGGCCTGGTCAAAAGTAGTTGGCTGGGTTTGGCGTAAATCGTCTCCCTTGATTGAGCTTATTGAACCTGTAACATCTTTTCTTGCTACCTTCCCATAGCCAATAACAACCACTTCATCCAATTTTGTAGTTTCGATCTTTAAGGTAACATTGATGACACTGCCATTACCGATCGTTATTTCCTGTGGTTGAAAACCGATCATTTTGAAAACAAGTACATCCCCGGTATTTCCTTTTATAGAATACTGTCCCTGTTCATTTGTTGATACAACCGTGTTCTTAGGTGTGTTCTTAGGCTTGAGCAGCACGACCACTCCGCGCAGCGGTGCGGGATTGTCGTTCCCCACAACCTTTCCTGTAATTTGCCTCTCCTGAGCATAGCTTTTTAAGTGCAGAAGCACTAAGAAAATTACCACCAGCAAAAAAGCCGGTAATTTCCGAATAGAAATTGTTTGGTTCATATTTGGTTTATTTTGGTTTGTTTCGCCCCTTATTAAGTAACAGTCCTCCGAACAGCAAGACGTAGATGAGTTTATTCTTCCGTGATCACTGATCTTAATTGCCTGCCATTAATAATTGGCTTTGAATATTCAAATATAGTTTCAAGTCAAATTGACGAATGCCTCAAATGATACAAAGAAGGATATTTTTGTTACATGGCTATCGAAAGCATTTTGATCAGAAAACTAAACAAAAACACCTTTACATACTGAAAAACAGACAAATACCTAAAAAACAAGATAATCCTGCCTTATAAAACATCTCTCCCTTATGTAACATTTTATCAATTTTTAAGCTTTATCCGGAAATGATTCTGTTAACTTAAGCCACTTGAATTCTCTAAAAACCATCTATGTTTTAACGAATAACTGTAAGCAACCCCAGCCTGTAAAATACTTAAATCAACAGGCAACATTTGTTACCTATTTAGCAACATATATACCCCGTGTGCAGATTACCTATCGTTACTTTTAGTTATTGGTATGCAGATCCTATAAACCCATGGACCATTCTTACTTTTTATAATCAGCGTGTTGCTGGTTCAAATCAGTATTACCGTCAATTGCAGGTTTATCAGCTTCAGCCTGCTAATAATAACCTTATCTAACCAAAAACAATATGAGCATGAAAGTTATCAATCTAACTAGGCTGTTAGAACCAACAAGATTGCGGCTAATGTCGAGAAATGCATGGCCCGTCAGTGTACAAGCAATCGGAAACCGAAAAAACACAACATCAACCGATGGTAACAAACCGCTTCCCTGTATTAACTCAGTAAAAAAGGAAGGCAAAGCACATTACCTGCACCAATGGTTTCCCTATCCGATCAATAAAAAAACTATCTGTAAAAAGTTAGTCGATTAACCTATTATTAACTGTTATTGGATCAAATATCAATCCAATATAGTTTACTAACCAAATCATCTATAACAATATGAGAACCTTAAAATATTTTATGGGCATCTTTATGTTCCTTTTAGTAACAAGATGCCAAAAGCCAGAAGTTGCCATTCCAGAATCGGATACAACTAATAAAACAACTGCCAGGGCTTTAACCGCAACCAGTTATCCAAGTTACAACTTATCACCTCTTCCACCCGACCAATCGGGAGTAAACAGCACGGCGATGCAGCTCTCGGCAAAATTCAAACTGGGCTGGAATTTAGGCAACACACTTGAGGCAGTTGGTGGTGAAACAAACTGGGGCAATCCTATGGCTACCCAGGCGCTTATCGATCAGGTGAAAAGAAGCGGTTTTACTGCAGTTCGGATCCCTTGCTCATGGAACCAATACATGGCCAACAGTGCTACGGCAGAACTTCAGCAATCATGGCTAAACAGGGTAAAGCAGGTTGTGCAATACTGTGTTAACGATGGTCTGTATGTAATATTAAATATCCATTGGGACGGAGGTTGGCTGGAGAACAACTGCACCACAGCCCAACAGGCCCAGGTTAATGCATTACAAAAAGCCTTTTGGGAACAGATTGCAACACAAATGCGTGATTTTGACGAACATGTTATGTTTGCCAGTGCTAATGAACCTGCGGTATCAGATGCTACCGGAATGAGTGTTCTGCTTTCCTATCACCAAACATTTGTGAATGCGGTCAGATCAACCGGTGGCCGGAACAGTTACAGGGTATTGGTTATCCAAGGCCCCACAACCAGCATTGAATACTCAAATAATTTAATGAATACCCTACCCACAGATCCTGCAGCCAATCGCCTGATGGTTGAAGTACACCATTATACACCATTTAATTTTGCTGGTCTCACCCAGGATGTAAGTTGGGGCAATATGTTTTATTATTGGGGTGATGGATATCATTCTACTACTGATGCTTCACGGAATGCTACTTATGGAGAGGAATCAAATGCTGGAGCAGATTTTTCGCTGATGAAGACTAAGTATATTGATAAGGGCATTCCAGTTATATTGGGAGAATACGGAGCAGTCCGGCGGTTGACAACCCTTTCTGGAGATGCATTGATACTCCATCTGGCCAGCAGGGCATATTACCTGAATCACGTCACTCACCAGGCACTGTTAAACGGTTTACTTCCATTTTATTGGGATGATGGATCGAGCGGAAACAATGCATTCAGAATCATCGACAGGCAGACAAACGGAGTTGCTGATCAGCAAGGCCTCGCCGCAGTGATGCAGGGAGCACAAAATAACACCACCTCAACCATCCAGGTGGGACAGGTTTACCAGATTGTAAACAGATACAGTTTTAAGGCATTGGAAATTGGAGGATGGGGTACTGCCAATCAAACACCCGCTCAGCAGTGGGGGTATGTAGCAGGAGCAAACCAGCAGTTCAAAGTGGAAGATGCGGGAGGTGGATATTACAGATTAACACCAATGCATGCCACCGGAAAGTGTTTAGAAATTAATGGCTGGAGCACTGCTGATGGCGGCCAGGCAGCTTTATGGGATTATAGTGGTGGTGCAAATCAAAAATGGTCAATTCAGATTACCACTAATGGATTTTATAGGATTATTAATGTAAATAGCGGAAAGGCTTTGGATATTAATGGATCTTCACTCAACAATGGCGGTACAGCTATTCAATGGTCTTACGGTGGTGGACGTAACCAGCAGTGGGCATTTTTAAAAATATAAACCTTACGAGCCAATAATCTGATACAGTTGCTCTGCATTGGTGAGTGTTTTACCATGCGCCATATGATGAAGCAAGGCAGGTAACAGGATATTGGCTAAGAAATATGTAATTCCCGGATAAAATGATTATCCGGGAATTTTTATTTTACGACTTAAAAGGTGAAGGACATATCTGTCCTTTGATAAAACCTAGACTCTTATTTTTGTTGATCCGAAAACCGTATACATTTCTTATCCAATTGACAGTCATCTAAACGAAATGCTTGCTTCCATTCTCCAAGACAGGACATTCTGTCAAGTACACAATAATTATCTAAGTATGTTATCAATCAATTTATTCATTGCAGAAACCGTAAGGGGTCTAGGTCGATAGGTATCGGTCAACTTTGTCCAGGCTGCTTCCATAGCAAAATAGTCGGGGGTATTGCTTTCCTTGCCTTCTATCTTAGCTAAATGCTGCTTAATAAAGCACTGCCAGCGGGCAAGATATAAAGAACCTAACAAACCGCCCCATTCCTTATGCGCGTAATCATGTAGATCTGTATTAGGATTATTTTCGGGTCCCCAATAGGTGATCTGAATTTTTGCATTTCTTAAAGCATTAGATTTCTCCATTGGTGTTTCAGCAAAATCAATAGCCTGATCCAACCAGCGGTATAAAGAAAAGTATCTGCTTGAACTCAATAACGAATCCTGCTGCAGGATCAGCTTCTGAAATACAGCACTTTCATTTTTAAATGCTATGGCATCTTTTGCCTGTATTGCATCAACCATTTTCTGATAACTTTCGTCGCCTTTATTTGATAATACCTGCCTTACAAAATCTATCTTATCGATTTGATATGTCTCTACATTTTTAAAGTTGCCTCCAGCTGCTACAAAAAGCCTTACCGCCTTCAGAAATTTAGCCGGGTCATAATTTCGCTTCCTTGTTCCCCATGTTGAAACGGTTTTGATGGCAATACCAGGCCTTGCACAGAAAATAGATTCTGAGGGACCTTCCTGATAAATTTCAGGACTGCTGTAGGCTGTTTGCAATAACAGTTGCCAAGCTTGATCCAACTCTGGACTGCTTTTTCCGTAGCGATAGTTTTGATAACCTTTAATCCAACTACCCACTAATACAGCATTATTATGCCAGCCAAGCTCCAGCATAAAATCAAAGGCAACAGGATTATTGTTTATCCCCTCTGGAATAATGCCAATACCCACTAAAAACTGACCATACTGACTACTTTTGGCTCGGCTCACTTCATCGGAGAAACGTTGGAGCTTACCATATAAACCATTCTTTTCGCCAAAATTACTTACATTGCTCCAAACGAATGGATTGCCGTTGTACGCCTTGCGTTTTTCCCAGTTATTTGTATTTTCACCGAAAAGTTCGATTACCAGGGTTTTCTTTTTATCTAAACCATTAAGCAAGGCTTCAGAAGGATTAGATTGCCAGCCTTGCAATACCCAGGTGCTCGCAGGAAAGTGTTGCTGCATCTTCTTTTGAATTGATTCAGCTGCTTTACTCACATCGATGCCTTTTGAGCTTCCACCTTCATGAAAAGGATCTCCTCCAAAAAACTGAAGGTCTGCCCCATAAAGTTTCTTCATTTGCGTGTAATAGATATCGGATATCTTGCTAAAGGCAGGGTCTGTCGGAGCCAAGAAATCAGGACGCGTAAATCCGCCCGCCCATTTACCCTGGTCAACCACACTAAGTTTCATTTTGTTTTTTAAGCTTGTAGGAATCATTCCATAGAAACCTTGCATCACAGGTTCGATCTTTAAGTCCCTCATACGTTTAAGGATCTGCTGTTCCAATTTAACCTGCCGATCAATTAAATCTTGGCTAACTGGTCCGCCCCAACCTTCCAGATTCCCCATGAGCCACCAGGCACTGAAGGCAGGGTCAGCTATAAAATCGCTAATGTCTTTTTTACCATAGCCCAGCTTTTGTAAAGTACCTTGCCATACAGCTTCCATTCCAACAGGTGCAAGCATCAGGTTTACTCCGTTAAGTGCCATCCAGTCGAGTTCGCGCTCCCATTCGGCCCATTTATAATACGCCATTGAATAGCTAACAGTACAATAATTTAAAGCATACCGGAAGCGGACCGGCGACGATATCCTAATCTTCGCATTGATTAACGGGATCTTGTCAGGTCGGGAAAGGTTATCCCCTAAGTGGGACATACTTCTATTACAGTAATATTTCAGATAATAACCTAATCCATATGCCGCACCATTCGAATTTGAGGCTGCTATTATTACCTTATTATTGCTAGATGAAAGCTCAAAAACATCCCTACCAGCTTCTGCAGGAATGACCCTAAATGAAAGGGCGGGAGCAAGCCAGGGAACCCTTCGTAAAGCTATTTCCCTTACCGCGGGGTATGTTTCACCACTCACAGAAAGAGAGAAAACTATAAATAAAATTGATAAGTTATATTTTATAAGTCTCATACTGATTTTCAAAAGTTAAATGCGATTATTATATTATTTCAGTTTGTATTTAATGCGATAAACTCCTTTCTATTGACCTAAAAACAAGAAGCAGTTTCTTTTGCTATGCTATATTTTTGCTCAGAAAAAAAATATGAAGGCCAAGATTTAAATATTTCGTAACTAGTGAATATTATCCGCAGCCTATACTCCTCAGTCACCAAGTTAGTGTTGATAAAAAACCGGTGCCATCCAGCTAACCGGTTTCTCAAACTAACTAATCTTAACCAAGATTGCTAATTTTACACAGAACGTTGAGTTCAATAAGCAATCGTGGATATAATGAGGTTTACAAATCAATTCTCAATTTTTTATTTGCTCAAATAGTGCTATTATTCGTTAAAAGCTGTAATTTCTGCAACATTGGCTGCATTTCCGCCATTGTATGATGAAAGAACAACAAGTTTGAAATATCTGGCCGTTTTTTTAGATGTAAGGTATACATGTTGCGGACCTGATATTGCTTTCAATGTAAAATTTCCAGCACTCTGCCAGCTCAATCCATCCATACTGGTCTGTAGTTCAATATCCTTACATTTGGCACCATACCGTGATTCCATCGCTATTGTAAACCCAGTAAACGGTAGTGGCGCTTTCATATCTATTGCCACAAAATGCGGAGGCACTGCAACCGGGTCGCTCCACCTGGAAATCCACGAGCTTTGAAAATCCCCATCAATAATATTGATTGCCTTGCCATCGTCGATACTGGTTTGGTTAGAACTGAAACCTAGCACAGACCAAGTACTATTGTCATATTGGCTTGCTTTAAGTCCAAACTCAATCACTGGGATACCGGCGTTGAACGTATAGGAAAAAACAGTCTCCGTAACATTTCCATTGTCATTTACCAGTTTCACCTTTAGTTCGTATGCTATACCATCGGTTTTATATTCTAATTCGGAAATAGGCATTTCTACATAGAAACTGTCGATGCCAATAACCTTCGATTCCCAAGTGGTAGCATTATAATCCTTATTAGTGCCTGTCCCTTCATTATCTACATTCGGATCATTATAATAAAGAACACTAGTAACCGGGCCAGTCGAGGTAAACTTGCCTGATACGATTATACTTTGTTTATCCGGCGCATATCT
The DNA here is from genome assembly GCA_946478755.1 of uncultured Pedobacter sp. The sequence goes on from CAMLDJ010000002.1 coordinate 14,959, forward strand.
GGCGTATAGTTTTTTTATTGATGAGCTTACTGTACCATAATAAGATTTTGTATCAGTGTTAAATATTTGGTTAACATTCAAGATCGCACAGTCTGCAGCGGTCAAAAAAGTAGGGCTTTTTCCCAATGTCCCATTCCCTGCCCACATGAGTGACATCCCTTTTAAAGGGTCATTGTTTTCCGAAACTTTTTGACAGTTATGAGGTAGGTTTAACCCATGTCCAAGCTCATGCATCATCCCGCCGAACCATACACTGAATGCGTTGCCCAGCACATCTGATTGCCCAAGATGTTTGATATCCATGTCCAGATAGTCAAGGGCAAAACAATTTCTACCAATACCATAAAACGGAGGGCCAAAGGTGCCTCCGCCCGGGGTTCCGTCGGCTTTCATAAAATAACTAGGGATAATAATGAGATTGTGGTCGCCCGATTTAAGTGATGGATTGGCCGAGAAATAGCTATTAATCTCAGTGATTACATTACCAGATCCACCTTCATATTGATAATTGGCTTTACCTTTTGTTCCATTGATAACAATTAACCTGACATCAGTTTTAGCTGCATTGGTGTAGAGGCCAAAAGTCTTATTGGGATATCCATTAAGCGCCATTTGCTGCTTATACCAGTTTTGGCCCCATAGTAGCAGGTCGCTCAATCTTTTTTGATAATTAGCTGGCGGAATGACATCTGATGGTATAAAATAAATCACATTTAGATTGTATTTTCGATCAGAGGCATAAGCCACTGTAGTATCCTGTTTTTTTGCAGATTGCTCCATAACGGATTCTACAACACTTTCTTTACAAGAAAGCGTAATAAATAAAAGGCATAGGCATAGCCAACGGGTAATAATTCTTACCAGGTTTGTCATATTAAATATTTTTAAAATGAATTATTCTGTTTGGTTAAGAGTGGGGAATTATCCCCACTCTAATTGGTCTAGAGCGAATATCTTTTTACCAGCCCTCTGTCTGTTTAAAATCAGGATTTTTACCGTTCAGTTTATCTATTTCGGATTGGGGAATAGGCATTAAATAATGTTTTGTCTTATCGAACACACGTTTTTGGGCTTCAAAATAAGTAAATGTAGTATCCGTAGCGTTGCTTGAGGAAATAGTATAATTCACTCCATAAACAGGACGGTTATCAACCACCTCAGCAATCTTCCACCTCCTCACATCCCAAAAGCGGTGCCCCTCAAAGGCCAGCTCAATCCTCCGTTCGTGCCTGATTGCCTCCCGCATCTGTTCTTTGGTCAATCCGGCAGGTATGTCTGGCATCCCTGCTCTTTTTCTGATCGGGTTGATAGCATTGTAAACATTTGCATCTGCACCAGCAGCTTCGTTTTGTGCTTCTGCATAGTTCAGCATCAGTTCAGCTGTTCTGAAAATTGTGAAGGACTTGGTTACTCCTCCGGAATTGTTAGATAAGTTCAGGCCTTCGGTCATGTACTTCCTCCACCAGTAGTTGGTTCCTGGCTGCTCTGCATTGTCCTTATCATTAGCGTAAATATTAATCTTCCTGTTTTTCCAGGTTGCACCAGGATATAACACCGTTGCATAAAACCTTGGATCGCGGTTTTTATAGGGATGTTTAGGATCCCAACCAGAACCTGCAGACTTAATAGGAAAGCCGTTTTTCATTTCAAAATCATCAACAAAATCCTGGATCGGCCCACAGTTGTTCCATCCACTATAACCTAATGGCTGCATTACCTGATCTATTCCTGACACTGCACCTGTTCCAATATTACGCCCCCATATACATTCGGTGTTTGCATATTTCAAAAAGGCATCAGAAAATTTGGGTTCTAAAATATAGCCCTGGGCCAAAGCTGCATCCAGGGCTTCCTTCGAAGCTGCCGCGGCTTTCTGCCATTTGGAAGCATCGCTGTTTGGATTAAAAAAAGCGCTTGCATAATAAAGGTTTAATCTTGATTTTATTGCCTGACAGATGGTTTTGGTAGCTCTGCCCCATAAACCGGGATCGTGTTTGGCTGGCAAGTTTTGCATTGCCTCATTTAAGTCACTTTCAATAAAAGCCACCACTTCGGCATACTCACTCCTTTTTAGGAATACGGCATCGCCATCGGTTGCAGGTGAAAGCGGCTTATCCATGATTGGGACCTTACCCCAGCCCCTGAAGAGCACAAAGTGATAAAAGGCACGCAGCATTAAAGCTTCGCCTCTTAACCTGGTTTTTCTGTTTGGCACATTAGGGTCTTCCGGGATCCTTTCAAAATTGGTCAAAAAAAGATTACACGCTCTGATCTTGGCGTATGCGTTTGTCCAATCATCTCCTAATGGAGAAAAATTACTTGGATTCCAGGCACCGGTATTAAACAAAACCGCCCCGTTTGCCCAGCGTTGTTTCGATTCATCTGTCATTGCAGATGTTACGTAGGAATTACCAGCACCGTAATTCCAGGAAGGAATGGCGGAGTAGATGTTATTTAAAAAGCCCTCAGCGTTATCTATATTACCAAACACTTCTGTTTCACCAATATAATCACTGGGCACCCTATCTAAAAAGCTTTTTTTACATGATGTTACGACCACGATCAATAACATAACCCATAAAGCATAACTATATTTTTTCATTATATTAAAAATTTAAGTCTGTTTTAAAAATTCATAGATACACCAACATTATATATTTTCATGGTTGGATAAAGTGCCGTTCCATTAGCCGTTTGCTCCGGATCATAATCCTTGTAGGGAAGCTTATCCCATGTAGCGAGATTCAGGCCATTTGCAAATATCCGCAGCGAACTTATCTTTACTTTAGCCAATGTATGGACAGGAAAAGTATAACCTAACTCAAGATTTTTGATTTTGATATAATCCGAACTGTAAATAAAGAAAGTGCTCAACTGAGCGTTGTTCTGCCCCCCTGAAGAGCTGTAATGCACACTTGGATAGCTTGCCGTACTTGCTGTAGCAGGTGTCCAAACATCCTGCAGCCTGTCTGGCCCAAGATAAGGCACATTCGTTTTACCACTCAATGCGCCCTGTACCAACACACTCAGGTCAATTCCCTTCCAAGATGCTCCAAAAGAAGCTCCAAAAGTATTGTTGGGAAAGTTACTTACTTGTATGGCTACCCTATCGTTCTCATTGATGATATGGTCTCCATTCATATCGCGGTAACGGATATCACCGGGAATTACTCTTCCGGCAAAACTTTGCTTAGGGGACGCATCAATTTCTGTCTGGTCTTTAAACAACCCTTCTGCAATATAGCCCAATTGATAACCAACCGGTAACCCTGTTAAGGCCTGATAAGGATAAGCCAGATTCGGTTCATCACGGGCAATTATCTTATTTTTATTGTATGTCCAATTGATGTAACCAAAAAGATTAACTTTGTTAACATGGGTATTAAAATTTAAGGATGTTTCGAACCCCTGGTTCAATACCTTACCCACATTGATCGCTGCCAAACCTGCAATACCAAGATAGGTAGGAATAGTCTGCGGTGTGGTAAGAATGTTAGTCCTGTTTTCTCTAAAAACGTCGACATCTAATTTGATCGCATTGTTGAAAAATCCGGTTTCTATACCAATGTTGGATTTTTGAGCTTTTTCCCAGGTGATGTTTGGATTACCGGTACGGTTTACATTATATCCCCCGGCTGTATTTGGACTTGGAGAGCCAAAATCAAAACCTCCACCCCTGCTGTAATCTGATATAAATAACCATCTGGAACCACCAATATTATCGTTACCCACATAGCCGAATGATCCGCGGAGTTTTAAGTAATTCATAGCCTTACTGTTGTACCATGGTTCGCTTGAAATTACCCAGCCTGCAGATACTGCAGGAAAAAAGCCGTAGCGTTTACCTTTAGGGAAATTTTCCGACCCGTTATATCCCACATTGAAGTCTGCAAAATACCTGGAATCATAATTATAAGATACCCGTCCAACAAAACCTTCATAGGCCCTTGGCAGGTCACCGGTAACCGAGGTATAGTTCCTGTTAAACAGTGCCAGACCGGAAACAGTATGAGTACCGAAAGAACGATCATAATTTAACTGCATGTTATAAGAATAATAACGAGTTGCCGAAGTACTTGAAGTTTTTGCAAGTGAGGTCTCCGTAGAAAATGGTGTGTAGGTTTCTACACCGCTTACCGGATCTTTACGATAACGGAAGGCCGTAAATTGCTGATTTTGTCCATAGTTAATCGCACCAAAATTCTCGAAGGTATACAATCCCTTAATATTCAGTCCTTTGGTAATAAAATCCAGCTTATGATTTACCTCGATCGTTCCATTGGTACTGTTCCAAAAGTTATCATAATAACCACTTTGTAACAGGGCGCCCAAAGGATTTCTTACATCAGATGCATTTATACGCCCCGCCCCATAAGTACCATTGGGATTATATATCGGTGTAGTATAATTCTGCATCAGGGCAACGTTACTGAAAACAGAACTATAGCCAGGACCTGGCCCGGTCCTTTGCTCAATTCTCGATGCGAGGTCTAAACGGACAGTCATCATATCGGTTGCAACAATGTCAATATTTGATCTAAAATTATAGCGATCATATTTCTGCGAGATGCCATATTTATTGTCTTGTGCACCTTTAAACAGCGTTCCCTGATTGAGATATCCAAGCGAAACAAAATATTTCACACTACTATTCCCACCACTCATATTGGCATTATACTGTTGTTGTGGGGTGTTGCGTTCAAAAATCACATCGTACCAGTTCACATCGGGATAGGTATATGGATCGGCCTGGTTCCCAAACAATTCTACCTCCTTAGGGGTCCATATTGGGTTACTGCCATCATTAACTGAGCCCTGGTTGTCTAAGGTTGCTTTTTGAAAACTGCTGAAGCGTTCTGGGATACGCTGTGGTGTCTGGATACCATATTGGCCATTAAACTGGATATTGGTCTTTCCAATCTTTCCACGTTTGGTGGTTACCAGAATTACTCCATTTGCCCCCTGTATGCCATACAATGACGTTGCAGCAGCATCTTTTAATATGCTTATTGAGGCCACCTCATTTACATCGATATCTCCAAAGTTAGCATCCCCTCTGGTTAATCCATCAATAACGATCAACGGGCTCCTGCTGGCTCCATAGGTACCGATACCCCGGATATATACAGTTGAGGCATCTCCCCCCGGGATACCCGACGATTGAATTGTGGTCAGTCCTGGCAAACGGCCGGCGAGGGCGTTACTTAAGTTCGAAACAGGACTCTGTTTAAGCTCTTTTGTCTGAACGGTAGATATTGCAGCGGTTACACTCACCTTTTTCTGTGTCTGGCCAAAACCAGAAACCACTACTTCATTTAAGCTCCCGGCCTCTGCAATCAGCTGGATAAGCATTTCTGCTTTCAGGTTAGCCTTTACTTCCTGGGTTTGGTAGCTTACAAAGGATACCTGTAAAATAGCGCCATCCTGGACATTCTTAAGTAGAAAATCTCCGTTATCGCCACTCAATGTTACGGTTGTAGTCCCTTTTACCTTAATAGTTGCTCCCGGAAGCCCTGCTCCGGCCTCATCTACAACACGCCCCCGAATATCGGCAAACAAATGCTTAATGTTGTTGGGCTTGGCCTCATTGCGGTCTGTTATTACAATAGTAGAAGCCTCGATGCTGTAAGTTAAGGGCTGATTGGCAAAACATTTGTCCAAAACGATAGATAAGGGGGCATCTTTAACATTAATGGTAATGTTGTTTATCTTTTTTATCCGGTTAGCATTATAAAAAATATCTAAACCGCTTTGTTGACTAATTTTATCCAATACCTGCTCTAAAGAGATATTCTTTTCTGAAAGGGTAATCTTATTCTGCGCAAAGCCGGTTGCACATACCTGAAAAGCCAGGGCAAAGAGTAGGAAAACTGTAAGTTTCATGGTTAGCAGGACTTTATTTTTCGCACAGGGAATCCTGTACGATTTAAAATCATAAAATTTCATACATTTGAATAGTTTAGGTTGTTGAAATGCTCCGCTGCCGGACCATTTTGTTTGGTTATATTACTTCTAAAAAATATTGTGGGGCAGACAAACTGAATTTTCCCCGGGAGTGTCTTCAGCACTTCCGGTTTTTTACAGCTTATCCCAATTGAAATTACGGCATAACTGTAATCCTCCTTTCTGTTACTTTAAAGGTTACATCATTGGTGCGTGTTAATATTCTTAAAACATCTTTTAGTGATTTTGATCTGGAAATCTTGCCACTGAAGTTTAGATTTTCCATGGGTTTAACATAATCCACCTCAATATCATACCACCGGGCCAACTTGCGCATTACACTTTTTAAATCTTCATCCTTAAAAATAAAACGCCCGTTTTTCCAATCTACCTGCGTGGCCGCATCTACCTCTTTTACCAACCAATCATTATCCGCTAACACAGACTGCTGTCCAGGTTTTAGGTATTTCTGCCCAGTTTGTTTTTTCCCCTGCCTGCTGATTACTTTTACGCTACCTTCTAGCAGAGTGGTTTTAATCTCATCTTCATCTGCGTATGCGTTAATATTAAAATGCGTTCCTAAAACCTGAACCTCCTGCCTGTTAGTTACCACGATAAATGGCTTAGCTGTATTATGTGCAACTTCAAAATATCCTTCTCCCACCAGTTCAACCCTTCTCTCTTCACCAGTAAACTGCAATGGGTAACGTAAATAGGAGGCCGCATTAAGCCAAACTACAGTTCCATCATTCAGCACAATCCTGTATTGGCCGCCTTTTGGGGTTTCAATAGTGTTAAATATGGTTGAATATTGGTTATCGGTAGCAGGAGCACTTAGCTGAACATATTCTATAAGCCCGTTTTCTTTCTTTTTGATCTTTATGCCATTTTGTTCTGCGATATCAGCGTTCGATTTACCGTCCAAAACAACCTTTGATCCATTACTTAATGTTAATATTGCCTTATTTCCTCCCGGATGAATTAATTCTGCATAATCGACATGCTCCTTATTGGTGCTTTTTCCAGCCCTAAATAACAATATACCTACACTGAAAAAGATGAGCAATATAGCAGCGGCACTTATCCACCATAAGTTAAGGTGCCTCTTAAGCTTCACTTTACCGATTTCTTCCTGTTCGGACTCCGCTCTTATCTGTGTTATAATCCGATTTAACAAAAGATCTTTAAAAAGCGCTTCATCTTGTGTCTCAATGCTTTCAATATCAGGTTTGCCTAATCTGGAATAATACGCTTCGACCAAACGTCTTTCATTTTCACTTGCCTCGCCGTTTATATAAGTATCGATAAGAGATAAGAATTGTTTTTTTTCCATGGTCTTGATATTATGTTCCAAAAAGAACCCACTACCCTACGGCAAAATATTTTTTTTCTTAAAAAAAATCGTAATATACTGACATTCAGCATTATAAAATTTAAAGAAAAGTATAAGAAACGATTATGCAAACACACATTTCTATGCTTAAGCCTTCACGGATGAGCTTTAATGATTTCGACATTTTTTTTTCGACCGTTTTTACGGAAATCTCCAGTTTGCCAGCAATCTGCTTATAAGACATCTCTTCTTCCCTGCTCATCAGAAAAATCTGCCTGCAATCGGCGGGTAGGCTATTGATCAATCGCTGTAGCAAATGCAGGTGGTCTTTAAAAATCGTTGGATCTTCTTCTATGATTTCTGTAGTAACTTGAGCCAAACGCTTATAAAAGCCACTATCAGTCTTTTGTGATCTAATAGCCTTTAATACTGTTAGCCTAACTGACTGATGGAGATATGCTTTAAGGGAGACAATGTTCAATTCCTTTCTCCGCCGCCATAAATGCAGGAACATTTCCTGTAACGCATCGGAGGCTCCTTCTTCATCGCGCAGAATAGTAAAAGCTGTTCTGTAAAGCTGTTTCCAGTATAGATTGTAGATTTCACTAAATGCCTGCTCATCTCCATCCCTTAATCTGGAGATTAGCTCATCTTGACCCGATATTTGGTAAATCGACATTTGTATTGAAAAACGAAACTAACATTTTTTTTACAGTTATTTTGTTGACATACCAATAAATCTACCCATTTGGACAAATTTTTAATCGCTTATTGCTTATAACCCAAATTTATCAGTTCTCAATTTTCTCGCATGTTGCTTATTGTTTTTATAAGGTGGACGATCTTCAAAACCCTTTCTTTCGGGGAAAATACCTCATTAGTTTATTGAGATATAAAATAATCTATTTAAGCAAAGAAGCGCGCGAGTGTAGCGAACAATGAATTAGCCCGCGGGTCGATGGGTGGCGGCATTAAGCTGCTCAAAAATGCAGCGACACTTGACAACGTAGCGCCCGCTTTTTCGAGCTGTCGAAACGCAGCTTGCTCTGTTCTACCACTCAGGCCACCACAAACATCTGTTAGCAGATATACATCAAAGCCGTTCCGAAGTGCTCCAAGTGCTGCCTGCACTACAGCCAGCTCCGTTGCTACACCACCAAGAACAATCACTGGCTTTTTGTAACTAGCTATGGCTTTTAGGCTTGTGTCATCATCAAATACCCCAGCTGTTGATCGAATCACAACCGGATACTCAATCAGTTCATCGATAGTCTTAAGGTCTTTATCTGGCTGCATTTTAACTCCCGAGATAAAAACAGGGATATCGAGAATATTTGCGCCTTCAATAAATATTGAAACAGCCTGGAGGAGCGTTGCCTCAACTATTGTTTTATTAGCAACCTTAAGAATTTCAGGTTGTAAATCCACTAGTACGACAATGACCTCGCTGGCATTTAGTTTTTGTAAAGTATTCATTTTGTAAAGATTTTAGTATAAAAATTAAGAAACACTTCCGGCCAAGAATAGCACAAAGTGCCGATGTTTATAGCACTTGTTCGAACCACAGAATCGGCATGCATTCTAGAGTTATAAATACTGTTAATACCAGCCACTGTGGAAAGCACTTATAGCAAGATTACATCCATTTAAAGACTTTGCTAATCATTTACCATATTTATGTTATTTTTACTAACGTAAAACTACAGCCTTGTTCTTATAAAGTCTATAACTGTTACCGAAGAGTAAGCGCTTACCATTTGGTAAGCAGTTTCCATATCACTCATTAGTTTTTGTAATTTTGTCTTAATGAAAAAACCAGAAAAAGGGATTTCCGATTATTGTCGTTTACAGCTTCAAGGTATCAAGGACACTCAGGACCTGTTAAATGGGAAGTGGAAAACAGTTATTGTAACCGCCCTTTACTATAATGAGAAAATCAGATTTATGGAGTTAGTTCGTAATATAGAGGGTATTGCACCAAAAGTATTATCCAAAGAATTAAGAGATTTGGAAATAAATCAACTTGTCAAACGAACGGTTTCGGACACCATGCCTGTCACAGTCCAGTATGAGCTTACCTCACATGGTAAAAGTCTTTACAAAATTATTGAAGCGATGGCCGAATGGGGGATTTATTATCGAAATGCGGTTTTTAGAGCATAAATGCTTCTCTCAAAAATGCCTTTCTGTCAACGAGAAACATCTTAATGAGATGCCTCCCAGAAATTTCTCTTTAAGTATGATGAATAATTTTTCATGCAAATATATACCTACCTACAAATTCCCAATCTCCATCTTAGTCTCATCTATTTTACCATTTTTTTAACTTCTGTAATATGTGGCCACCTAGTGACAAGCAGCCACATACTCCATCAGTGCTTTTGATTTCTCAATAGAGCGCTACTGTTTCACCAGTCTGAACTTCTGTGAATTGTAGGTGTGCGCGCTGTAGATCTGGATGGGCGTATCATTGGCTGTACTTCCCCCGTTTACATCAAGATTTTTCCCTGGCGCACAGGCCGGTGTAAGGTTATAATATCCACTGCCTGCATAATTGATCTGCCAACGTTGCGCTGAGGTATTGGTAAAATTATAAACCTGTACTGCTGTGCTATTGGCTGATCCTCCTCCTAGGACATTAAGTGCTTTGGTCGTATCCGCAAGACTCTTCAAGGCATAATACCCTCCTCCTAAAGATCTTAGCTTAAAGACCTGGTTGTTTGATGTGGGGTAATTATTTGTCCAAAGTGATACATCAGAACCGTTTACAGGAGGTGAGTCATTTACATCCGCTACCTTACTGGGTTCATTGGCTAAAGCCGATACGAGCTTATAATTAGCACCGTTAATCAACGTAATCTGTTGTGGATAAAAAGCAATCAACAACACACTTAAATGACTGTACCCTGCTAACTTTGTAGTTAAGTCGGTTTCACCATAATACCTTGAGAGTGCCCATGCATACATTTTCACGGGTTGACCGGCTACAGTTTTGGATGAAAAATAATTCTTCATCGGATCGTCTGCTGCCGCATCGTAGCTGATGCCATCTATACCGTAGGTAGTTAATTGATTATACATTGCGGCCATGGCGGTCTGCTGCTGGGCCGCAGGTTTCCCATATACATCTTCCCAATTGCAATAGTAGCTCACTTTCCAACCATCCTGCTTCAGGTTAACAAGGTAAGAAATGTAACGGCTTTCAACCAGAACCCGGTTTTTGATTCCATAAAGATTGTCTAACTGCTCAAGCGTAGTTCTAAAAAGCTGCTCATTAGCAGCGCTATTCAAGTCCTTACAGTCTAACCACAAGAATTCAAAACCGCTCATCTTCTGATTAAGATTAGCAAAGTATTCAAGCAAGGTCTGACCAGTAGCTGTCGCAGCTTCATGTCCGATCAAACAGGTAGGTTGACCGTTTTTGGTACCGACAAAAATGTCAACTTCCAGACTGTTGATTCCAGCATTTTTGATCTCGTCAACTTTGATCAGATCGTTTACACGATGGGCACTTACAATTGCCGGGCCTCCACTCAATGTCTGAGAGGTCTGCTTGGCCAAAAGTTTCCCGGACCCTGTTAGCCCGTTTTCGCTTTCCGATGCACTCTTTTTACACGCTGTAAAAGAAATTGCCAGTGCAAAAACAGCACTGTAGATTTTAAATAGATTTTTGTTTAACATTGGTTTTTATTTTTTAAAGTAAATAGTTCTCGAAGTCATCCTGCCTTTTCCCTTTATCAATATCCTGTCTTTGTATAGTTCAACCTCCCCCCATGAATTGTCATACTCGGTTTCTACCATTCCCTCAATAATAACTGAAGGGATACCTGATTCCTCGCAGTAACCGCCGGTGTGGTGGTGGCCGGCAATAAGTGCTTTTACACAAGGGAACCTGGAAACTAGCCCAATTACCTCTTTACCGTTGAGTGATTCTAAACCATCGGCACAGCTAAAGGGGTGGTGCGAAAAAATTATCACTTTTTCATTTCTTGATGTTGCCTGCTTTAAATTCCTTTCCAGCCAGTCCATTTGCCTACTACTTAAACCTCCATTGTAGGGCTCGGCATTTTTACTGTTTGTTTTCTTAATTCTTGTAGAAAGCGAATCGAACTCCACTTCTTTCCATGTTCCCTTTACATTCGCGTAAGACGAAAGTTCGTTCGTATTTAACATCAGCAAACGCCATCCAGATTTTTTAATAACATAATATTCGCTGGGCATGCCCAATGCGCTATATAGTTTATCGTTATCCGCTATTCCACCGTAATCATGATTTCCGGCTATATTATATACGTTGTTACCGAATTTATCCAGCTCATTCAATACTGGTTTAAGATCTTCAGGATTTCGGTCGGTAACATCACCCAAATTGATCAAAAATGCAAGGTTCTGCTTTTTAAGTTCAACCACAGCTGTGGCAAGTTTTTGTAAAGAATTTTTATAAAAACGTGTTCCACGCGTAGGTGCACTTGCATATTGAATGTCGGCAATAAGCCCAAAGCACAAATCTGGCCTTTCGGCTTGGGCATCAGCCCGGAAAACAAACAAACCAATACACCATAGGATCAGTAATAAGGTTTTTAAAGTAAAACGTTGTCTATATTTTATTTGTCTTTTCATAGTTATTACCATCCAGGATTTTGGTAAAGTTTGGGATTTAATGTAATTTCATTTAGCGGAATACATTCCAGATAATCTCTTAATGGATTGAAACCATAGCCACCAGAAATCTGTGCAGAGAAGGGATCCAAAAAGCCATCGGCATCGGTTTTATAACTGATGTTTTTTCCTGTCCACTCACTGGCAAGGTATGGGTAGCCTTTAGGACGCTTACCCTTTAGCAGGTTATGGGCTGCCCACCGTCTGATATCGTCAAAACGAAAACCTTCAGCACCAAGTTCTACGGTACGCTCTCTGCGTATTTCCTGAAGCTCATCTGTTATGCTATATCCATAATCGGCATAACGTGACCTATTGGGGTCAGACTGTACCTTAAAATCAGGCATGCCAGCCCTTGATCTCAGTAGGTTTATTGATTTTGCATAATCTACAGCCTCTCCAAGTTCAGCTTTTGCTTCTGCATAATTTAACAATGCTTCAGCATAACGGAAAACAATTGCCCCCGTCTCACAGCTGGTGTTCCAGGAAACGCCGCTGCCTGCCTGTGGGTCTTTGGGATCGTTTCCTTTTCTAACCTGGAAGCCTGTATTGTTGAGCGTTTCACCCGATTTGTCCAAAAACGGCTTACTGAAGGTTCCTTTGCCGAAGCTATTGTCCCACATGGTTTGTCCTGGAACCCAAATGGTCTGCTTCAACCTTGGATCGCATTCATTCCCGATTTTGGTTAAAAAATTACTTCCCTTTACGCTTTTACCAATACTGAGATAATCATAGGCATTTCCATTTTTATCAAGGTAGTTGAATACCTGTTGCAGCGTTATACTGATCCCTGCCGTCCGATCTGATACGTAAATCTGAAAGGAATGTGATGCCTGAAGATTTACAGAATAGGCTTTCCATAAAATAACCTCTTTGTTATTCGACTGGTTAATTAGGGAAAATAGTTTGCAATAATCGTTATCGGGATCATTGTTGGAATAAAGCATTCTACCGTATTTGGTAGTCATCAATTCCTCTGCAGCATTAACTGAAGCGCGCAAATATTTATTCGCATCTGCATTTGCTGTACCAAAAGCAGTGCCTTTATGGTATTTTTGCCAAGTACCCTCGTATAATCCCACACGTGACTTGAAAAGCAAAGCGGCTTCTTTTGAAAGTCTGTTGTTTCCACCATCTGCCTGGGCAATGGGTTTCAGGTATGCAATAGCTTTATCCAGGTTCAGTAAAATCGAATCAACAACCACTGTTCTTAGGTCCCTTGCTTTGTACAAACCTTCAGCATCCATTTCAAGCGCATCGGTAAACCAGGGAACGTCTCCATATTGGCGCACCTTTTCAAAATAAAACCAAGCTTTAAAAAAATGTGCCTCACCCACAAAATGCCTGATCTTGTCGAAAGGATCTGTTACGCGGCCATAGTTTTTAAAAAAAACATTTACACTTCTGACGTTCTCCCAGTTCCAATTTCCGGTAGCAGTTACGGGCTGATTGGTTCCATTCCAAAGTGTGCTCGGTGATGCCGAAATCTGGGTATCCGAACCTCTCGTGCCATCCCAGCCAATAAAGCCCATATAACTCCCTATCGTTCCATATCCCGGAAAGCTATTGTAAAACTGTAGCGTGTATTTTTCCAGGTCGCTTGCGGTTTTCCAATAAGCCCCATTTTCTATTTGGGTTAGTGGGGGCCTGTCTAAATAATCTTTTTTGCATGATAACGCAAAAAGAAGAATACCTACATTGAATATGATTAAAAATTTACTTTTCATCGTTTAATAAATAATTGTTTACCTATTTGTTTTATGCTGATACGGAATCTAAAATGAAAGGTTGAGCCCAAAAGCCCAGATTGCCTGAGAAAACATACTCTTTCCATTACCAAGCTCGCCTAAAGCTGCCGTCTCTGGATCAAAACCTGTTGGCAGCTTAGAAAAAGTGTAAATATTTTCACCAGAGAAGTACATCCGGGCCCGTTTCAGTTTGGCCCAGTTCAGCAGCGCTTGTGGCATGGTATACCCCAGTTGCACATTTTTTAAGCGTACATAAGCACCATTTTGAAGATAACGGGTCTGAACCTGCTGGTTTTTTGCGTATTGGGTAGCGTTACTGTAAGGACGTGGAAAATAGGCTTCGGTGTTTATACCCAGTCCGGAATACTTACCAGCTTCTGCATCGCGGTAATAGTCCAAATGATTTGGGAACAGTGATGATTGGTTCCACTGGTTGAATCCCCAGAATATATTACCACTTAACCATAAGTCTCTTTTGGCCACACCCTGAACGAAAATCCCTAGATCAAAGTTTTTGTAACTTGCCGAAAAATTCAGCCCAAACTGATACCTGGCCGTATTGTTACCGATTACTTTGAGGTCTCCGTGATCACCGATAGTGTTCTTTCCGTTATTGATGATACCATCGCCATTTAAATCCCTGTACTCTACATCCCCGGTTCTCCAAAGCTGGCCGTTGATAAAATTCTGAGATTTGCTGGTATTGATCCTATTGGCAAGCTCTTGGCTCTGAATTAAGCCAACTGTTTCATATCCCCATATTTCTCCTACTCTTTTCCCACTATAATCAGTAGTTAAAATACCTGTAGGATTCGGATATTTGGTTACTGTATTGACATTATCGAAAATATTCGCGGTAATTGAATAGTTGAAATCATTACCAACCTTGCTCTTCCAGGTAAGGCTCAGGTCCCAACCCCTGGTCTGTAATTCTGAGTTATTTTCGCGGGGAACCGCTGCACCCAATACTGCCGGTAATGCTTTGGCCGGGCCTAAACGGTCGAGTGTTAAACGCCTGTAGTAATCAAATTCGATTTTTAACCTATTTTTGAAAAGGCCAAACTCAATTCCTATATCCGTTGTTCTGGATGATTCCCATGTCAGATCCCGGTTGATCAGGTTTGGCGCGACAGTATAGGCTGATCTTTTGCCGTTCAGAATCCAATCCAAATTAGTCCTAACCCCTAATAATGCCAGATCCTGGTATGAAGCTACATTCTGATTTCCCAGCATCCCCCAAGACCCCCTTATTTTAAAGTATTGAATATTATCGCTGATTGCCGACCAGAACTTTTCATTGGATATTACCCAACCGCCGGATAAAGAAGGGAAAAAGCCCCATCTTTTGCCATCAGCGAACTTCGAGGTACCATCATATCTTAGGTTTGATTCCAGTAAATATTTGTCATCGAAATTATAGTTTAACCTACCAAAAAAACCTTGGGTAGCCCAATGCGACATCGCATCAGAAACCTGCATCTCACCTGTAGCAGTAGTTATAGATATGACTTCCTGTGTAATCAGCTCTCTTTTCAAACCGCTTAGATAGTCATATCTGTTAGATTCCTGTTGATACCCACCCATGAGCTCAAACCGGCTCTTTGTGCCAAGGTTAAATTTGTAAGACGAGAAGATGTTCAGCGCCTTATAAGTGGTATTTGCCTTGTCTTTTGAAATAGAGGAAGGCACAGTGAGTGAAATGGGCAACAAAGTGCCATCTACCTGATCTTCGTAAGCGGTCAGATTAGCCCCTTCATAATTATTGATACTATAGTTCATGGAATAATCTGCATTTATCAACCAATTTTTCAGCGGTTTTATTTCAGTAGCCAGCCGCTGCATCAATTCATTGTCAGTAAACCTCTCATATCCCGCCTGCATCTGGGGAACGCGGGACAACTGTGAATAATAACCATTAGGTGATTTGAGGAAAACCTCGGGATGTGTACGGAATATCTGATGGATAATCATACCATAGCCTCCTTCTCCATTGTAAATAGGTCTGTCACGGTTTTCATTTGTAAGCCGGGTATTAGAACTGATCTTCCACCAGGGCGTGATGTTGATGTCAAGTTTTGCGGTTAGATTATAGCGATTATATTTATCCTCCACCATCTTTAATGGCCCCTTTTCACTGGCATGGCCTCCAGACAGATAGTACGCCATGTTTTTAGAACCACCACTAACCGAGAGGTTTTCCTGTGTCCTATAACCAGAACCAAAATGGATGTCTATCCAGTCGTTATTGGCATTTGACAGTTGATAAGTTGACCATTTGGTAGGATTGGAGGCATCAGGAACTGTTTCAGGTAGTGTAGGGTCATTAATGTAAGCTATAATCCTATCGATTGTAGACTCTGCAAACAACCTGGCGACACCCTGATTATCGTGCATCTCATTGATAGCTCTGGTGAAAGTATAAGAATCTACCATTCTGGGCTTGTTAATAATGGTTGTAGGACCACCATTAACGGAGAAATCAATTTGCGGGACCTGATTGGCTTTTCCCGATTTTGTGGTAATCAACAATACCCCATATGGTGCCCTTGCGCCGTATATTGCTGATGCCGCCGCATCCTTTAAAACCGAGATACTTTCAACGGTATTTGGATCTAATGTATTGATATCACCAACAGTGCCATCAATGAGTACATAAGGTGATCCTTGTCCCCTTATCTGAACCGATGGACCAGCTCCAGGTTCAAAACCATTATTGCCATAGCCTATTGTGAGTCCGGGCGTATTTCCATAAAGTGCCTGACTAACATTATTTACAGGTCTGTTCTGTAAAGCCTTTCCATCAACCACACTTACCGCACCCGTTAAGTTTACCTTTTTCTGTGTTCCGTAACCAACGACAACAACATCGTTTAGGCTGTTGTTTTGAGCGGTTTCCAACCGCACTACGATCGAACTGTTTCCTTCTTCTGATACCTGTACGTTTTTTAAATACTGTGTTTCAAATCCAACACTGGAAAAAGTTAAAGAATACCTCGCATTGGGTTGTAGCTTCGGAAAGAGAAAAACCCCATTTGAGTCTGTCAAAACCTTTGACTGCTGAGCGGTATCGGTATCTTTAACGATTTTGACGGTAACAGATGGTACCGGAAGTGATTTATCATCAAGTACCTTACCTGTAATTTTTGGATTTTTCTGTGCATAAATGCACAAA
This sequence comes from uncultured Pedobacter sp., assembly GCA_946478755.1. The sequence goes on from CAMLDJ010000002.1 coordinate 31,814, forward strand.
TGGCACAACATCAGCAATAGCAGACAACTTATCTGCTTCCACCGCATTTTTTTTCGGTTCTTCATTAGTTTTATTTATAGTTTTTTGGTTTCGGGATGGTGGCTAACATCAAAACGTGTTGCCTGTTAAAAAGCGGTTTCCGATCAATCGGTATTTGCTTTTTGGCTGTGGATCAGGTAGTCTGTGCCTTTCTTTTGGACAGTAATATCATTAATGGAGGTTATGACCCTCAAAATATCCAAAGGCGTCTCTTTGCCGCCAAAACTTCCTGTGAAATATTTCTTGTCAACGTCTGCTTGCTGGAAGATTATTCTAATCTGATAAACAAGTTCCAACTGTTTGAACACATCATTTAACGGCGTATTTACCATGGTCATACCCTGCCTGATAGCGTCGGGTGTTAAGTTGCTCATCACCCCTAAACTAGTATCGATAGTGCTATTGAAATTTCCGTTAAAAGTTGACAATTTTGGAATATTCGTATCTAAACTGACGCTGTACTGCTCACCTGGCTTCAAAAAGTTAGCGCGTTTTTTTCTGGATTTCTCAAAAACATCTACTACAACCCTCCCCTCATACAGCTTCACATCGACCCCCTTTCCTAAATCAGCAACCGTAAATTTTGTACCCAGAGCTGTAGTGGCGATACCACGCGCCCACACCGTAAACGGATGATCTTTATCCTTTGCAACCTCAAATGCTGCCTTTCCGGTTTTTAAGAATATTTTTCTGTTGGTATTAAAGTTAACGGGATATGAAATTGCCGCTCCAGGGTATAAGGTAATCAGGGTGCCATCAGATAGGCTAAACTTCAAGTAGCCCCCAGTTCTGTTGATTGCTGTTTTAAACTTTATATCAGCATAGGGATTGGGAGTACTCTCCTTGACTGCCTCAACAAAATGGAGGCGGAAGTAAAGCAATCCAAAAACCAGTATCAAGCTTGCCGCAATCGTTAACGGTTTCCATAACTGAAATATTTTTTTCCGGGGACGTAGTGCAGTACTGATACCTGCCCATATTTCTTCCCTAAGACGATCGTCTCCTTCAGGAAGAGGTCCCGGTCTATTCCATTCCTCCTCAGTTAATAATTCTTCAAGCAGATCGGGATATTGTTTGAGGGTGCCATCAATAAGCGCCTCCTCCTCTTTACTGCATTCATTTCTTAAAAATTTTTTGATCAGCTCAATTCTACCCATGTTCAACTTTTTATATACAGGTACGTTGAACTTATAAGATCTCCCTATCGGGTTAAAAATTAATTTAAAAAATCAGCGCCAGTGATGACAGCCCATATAGACAACTGTAAAATCTTCCGGAGTTGGTTATTGGCCTTAACCAGCTGACTATCTATTGTTTTTGTTGAAACCCCAAGCTTTTCTGCTATTTCTTTATACGAATACCCATGTATATGCCTAAGTTCAAATATTTCTTTTCTTTTGGGCGGTAGTTTATCTATTGCCCAATAAACATGATCTGCAACATCAATCTGATGGTTAATCTGATCCCAACCGGCATCGACACATTTTATACAATTGGCTTCAAGATATTCCCGCTTACGCATTTCCTGGCGTAACCAATCAATAAATACCTGTTTTGTTTTCCGGAATATCTGTATGTCTAACGGAAGTTCATCAGATAGGCTGTGCTTATACCGCCATAACTTGATAAAAACCAGTTGAGTTAAATCCTTTGCCTGTTCTATATTTTGGGTCTTGTTCCATAAGTAACGGTATACCTTATCCCATGAGGATTCAAACACCGCTTTGAAAGCAGCATCAGATCCAGTTTTTAAGGCATTGATTTTTTCCATATTACATACGTAGTTGCGAAATTATCCGTTTACAGGCACAGCGATTGGAACGGCACATCATGTTTTTGTTAATGAATATTCATGGCACGCTTGGTTCCGGGTCTGTAGTCTCATTACAATTAGGTTTTAGGGTATGAAATGACAGTTATAATTATTAATCTGTTTGCATCTTACCCAGATAAAAAATCTTCTTCTTATTCTCATGCGGGCTGTTAAACAGGAACAAATTAGCACTTTGCCCTGAAGTAGAAATGCGCAAACGTTTGTTCAATTTTAATAGGTAAATTTATTTCAGGCGCTATCAGGCCTTTTGGGCAGCCTGACTAAAAGTAGGCTTCATGCTATACAATGAAAAAATTTCAGTCCCGTACACTGAAAAAATTTCAGAAAAAATGAAAATTTTTCAGTTTGACCGCCATAATCACTTTATTATCACCATTGGCATAGCGGTTGATCAATCAAAATGGGACCATCAGTGTCCAGAGAAAATTAATTGATTTATAGTCCATTTATTATTAAAAGTTTTAAAGGAGAAAACACTATGACATTGGTTAAATTCAATCCGGAAAAAAAGAACAGTTCATTATTGCCAGGCTTTAATGACATCTTTGAATCAGTACTTGGCGACACTTTTTTTACCGACCGTCGTTTAAGCAACGTTCCTGCTGTAAACATCTCGGAATCAGCTGATCACTATCACATTGAGCTTGCTGCGCCCGGACTTAAAAAAGATGATTTCCGCGTTTCGGTAGAACGGGATATGCTCACTATCTCTACTGAAACAAAAAACGAAAACCTCAGCGAAGGAAGAACTTATAACAGAAAAGAGTATAATTATTCGGCCTTCACAAGATCTTTCACACTTCCGGAAAGTGCTGACATTGAAAAGATCAGTGCAAGCTATAACGATGGAATTCTGAAACTTGAACTTCCTAAAAAAGAGGAGGCCAAAGCGGTCGCCAGACAGATCGAAATCCAATAAAAAAATGCCGCATATAGCGGCATTTTTTTTTATATAATCCCTCCACCAGCTTTCGCACTAAAAGCGCTTTGCAGGATTAATTAAGGGTAAACTGAAATAAAAAACCGAGCCTTTTGTTAACTGGCTTTCTGCCCATATCTTTCCGCCATGTCTCTGGATAATCTCTGCAGATAGATAAAGCCCTATTCCGAAACCGGCAACAGTACTCATCCGATTGTTTTCTACCCGGTAAAACCGTTCGAATAGTTTTGGGATATCGTTTTCATCTATTCCCATACCATGATCCATTATGCGGAATACAGCTGTACCATTCTCAAGATAACTGTCAATAGTTATTTCACTATCGGCCGGTGAATATTTCACCGCATTGCTGATCAGATTATTGACCACATGCCCAAGTTTGTCCCTGTCTGCATTCACAAAAAAACCTGGCTGGAAGGCGTACTTTATATTATGGTTGTTTACCGTGGCAATATATTCCTCTACCACTTCCTTAAGTAGGACAGACATTTCTATGGGCTGAAAATCCATCAACATTTTTCCCGATTCCAAACGCGAGAGGTTGAGAAAACCATTGATCATGCCTGTCATTTTATTGATCTGACGCTCAGCGCCCCGGAGGGCCTTATCTGCAAAACCGTTCAGCGTACCCCTGGCTTTCACCTGCATAACCTGAATATAACCTTTCATGGAAGTAAGCGGTGTCTTGAGTTCGTGACTAACCATTGCAATAAAATCGTTCTTCCGCTGTTCATCCCTTTTCTGATCTGTCACGTCCATTAAAACAGCATAAAAGCTATCAAAATCGCCATAGCTACCTTTTTTTAGCTTGCCTACGATTCTCATCCAACGGTTCTCACCTGAAATAAGATGTTTGATCGGATAGGTATAATCCAGGGGTTTCCCAAGATTAATACAATCCTGAAGGACCCCTTGGAGCGCAGATAGGTATTCGGTGCCAACACTGCTCAGTACCATTGTCCAGCTCACTTCGCCCTCCAAGGGCAGACCACAGAGTTTCCTGAACCGCTCTGATACTTCAACCCGTCCTGTTTTGATATCCAGGTTACAACTGCCCAGCTCAGCAGCGTCGAAGGCAGACTGTAAGTTATCTTCGCTCTCCCTCAGCGCATCGAGTGCATCCTTAAGCTGCCCGTTGACTTCTTTCTGAAGATCATTGACTGCTGCGAGTTTTTCATTGATAGTCTCGAGCTCCTGTGTCCTTAGCCTGACTGTATTTTCAAGATTTTCATTGAGTTCATCTGCATTTTTTCTTGCCGCTTCAAGTTCCCTGTTCCTCGTTTCCAAAAGCAACTGGTTTTTCTTCAGCTCGCTCAGATCGGTAATAATGACGCTCAGTGAAGTGCCTTCATCAAGGTTAAGCGCCTTTAGAGAAAGCTGAACAGCCAAGGAAGTGCCCGAGCTGTTGATGATATCGACTTCTGCCCTGGTGTCTACTTCCCAGGCTCCATCTATTGTCTCTCTTACAAAGGCCTGATCTTCTGTTGAAAAAAATGCCAAAAAGTTTAGACCGATAACTTTCTCTAAGGGTAGCCCCAAAAGCCGTGCGAGTTGTGAGTTGCAATACAGTACCCTATAAGATTCATCGAGTGTAAGTGCGCTTTCTGTCATCTGTTCGATAAAGATCCTGTAGGTCTGATCAGCACTCTTAAGTGTAAAAAGCTGATGACCATCCTGACCATTTACAATCAGGGCATCAACTTCTCCAGAGCGGATCGCATGGATAATATCGTTGGCTTCCTCGAGCTGGATACGAAGTTCTTCATAGGCCTGCTCGAGCCTGATATGTTCACTTGACTTCTGCATAACTTAATAACTGATACCCAAACCTTTCAATACTTTCTCCCTGTCAGAACAGTCCCCGATCAGCTTTTTGGTAGGAACTGGCGATTTTTTGATCAACATCGGGATGGCCGTCACATCTTCCTGCTGCACTAACAATGGCTGCTGATGTGCATCAATGATATCCAGCTCGTACCTACCAGCAATAAATTCCTCACATATTGCGCGGATGTTGACAATTGCCCTTGCGGAAACCGGTGATGCACCTGCAATGAAAAGCCTAAGCGAAAAAAAATCAGCGCTTTGGGTACTATCTTGATGATCCGGGTTTCCTATCGACATAATTAATTATTAATCTTTGTACGTATGTCCAGTCCCACAAGAACCTTTTCCTCGTTTGAAAGGTCACCTATAATTTTGCGGACCGGTTCAGGCACTTTTTTTACCAGTGTCGGAATGGCAAATATCTGATCACCCTCAGCCAGCTGCGGTTTTTCCAAAAGATCGATCACCTCAATGCTATATTTACCTTTCAGATGCTCCTCGCAGAGCTTTTTCAGGTTTTCAAGCGCAGCTACCGATTTACTTGTTTTACCGGCTACGTACAGCCGGAGTTCATATGCTTTCCCCACAATTATTTGTTTTTGTGTACATTTTTTTCTTCCCCGCCATCATCTCCCCTGCGCAGATCGGCAATTTTGTTTATCGTTTCGCCCATAATCTGCTTTTTTAAAGCCTCCTCAACATAAACTTTATTGAGTTCCTCTTCTGCTGATTCATATTCGGATCTTAAACTTTCGATCTTTGATTCTAAAATTTTCCGTTTGCGCTCGAGTTCACGGTCCTTACGGCTAACAGCCTGGGCGTGGATAACTTCGCCAGTCTGCTCCATAAGCATCCTTGCTTCCCTTGCCGAGCCGGTAAGTACACCATCCTCGGTAAGATATACATCCACCAGATCCAATCCCTTATCTGTAATCACAAATTCGCGTATCTGGTTTGAATGTTTCATTCCTCTTGACTTCATGATATACAATCCACGGTTCCGCTCACCATTGCTTTCGATATCACGAATCAAAAGCCAGGCATCAACAAGCGAAGACACCCCTTCATCGGTCTGTTCATTAACTATATTATTCAGTGTGAGGGCTGTAAACATTACTGTAATCTGTTCAGCCTGTAGAAAATCGATCAGTCGCACAAGCATGGTTTTCACATCACTAACCGATCCTATCGTGATCAGGTTGGTAATCGGGTCAAGTATAACAACAGATGGCTTAGACTTTTTGATTGCCTTATGGATCGCCACCAGGTGCATTTCCAGTCCGTACAAAGTAGGGCGTGAGGCGTAAAACTCAAGAGATCCTTCCTTAAGGTGTTTTTGAAGATCTATGCCAATGGAACGCATATTTCTGATAATCTGTTTTGGGGATTCTTCGAAAGCAAAGAAAAGGCATTTCTCTCCCCTAAGACAGGCCGCATTAGCAAATGTTGCTGCTATACTCGTCTTGCCCGTGCCGGCCGTCCCTGAAACCAGAATACTGCTCCCTTTATAAAAGCCAGAATTTCCCAACATTTTATCCAGCGCAGCAATACCTGAAGGCAAGCTTTTTGTAGAAACTTCATGATTCAGCTGCAGAGAGGTAACAGGAAGCACGGATATACCCTCATCGTCTATCAGAAAGGGATATTCATTGGTTCCATGGACCGATCCCCGGTATTTTACAACCCTGAGCCTCCTGGTGGAGATCTGGTTGATAATCCTGTGATCAAGTAAAATAACACAATCTGACACGTACTCTTCAAGGCCCTGACGGGTAAGGCCATTCCCTCCACGTTCACCTGTTATGACTGCCGTAACGCCCTTCGATTTTAGAAACTGAAAAAGTCTCCTGATCTCTGCCCGCAGCACTGCAGTATTATTTAATCCCGCGAAAAGGTTCTCGATGGTATCAAGTGCTACCCTTTTTGCACCTATACTGTCAATTGCGTATCCCAGACGGATAAAAAGCCCCTCCAGGTCATACTCTCCGGTCTCCTCAATTTCTGAACGGTCTATATGCACGTAATCCAACCTTATCTTCTTATCCTTTTCTAACTGTTCCAGATCAAAACCAAGTGATGCTACGTTCGCTTTAAGTTCTTCGGCTTTTTCCTCAAAGGCCATAAATACCCCTGGTTCGCCATAATCCAAGGCTCCTTTAACAATAAACTCTATGGAAAAAAGTGTTTTTCCCGAACCTGCCTCACCGCATACAAGTGTAGGTCTTCCAGCGGGCAGCCCGCCTAATGTAATCTCATCAAGTCCGGAAATGCCAGTAAGTGTTTTTGGAATTGTACCAGTTGAGCGCGCTTCCAGTTGATTTTTTGATTTAGCCATTTATTTTTTAACGCTTAAATCTATTAGATTATAGTAATATTGATCAGTTCTTTCCAAACAAACAGGGAATATTAAAAAATGTTTGCAACAAGCGCATATATTAGGTACCGGAAATTACTGTATATACGTTGAAGAATGGCAACGCATCCATTGCAATCCAACAAAAACAGAGAAACGTCTTACATTGGTTTTCATCCGACATCACAGGTCATTCCGCATCTATCTGGCAGAACATATAAAAAGCGGGCATGCCATACCGCTGCCCGCTTTTAAGGTGCTAGGCATTTCCGCCCGCATTCCCGGCAAGATCTCCCCCAACATCATCTTCATCATCAGTTTCACCGGTAAGCCCCCGTTGAACCTCATTATCATCAGCTTCTTCTTCTTCGTTGGGACTTATCCGCGACTGTTCATTGCCGTTTTCATCTTCTTTGTCTTCTTCTTTTGGATCGATGTAATTTTTCATAGTATCTGTTTTATTGTAAAACAGATACTTTACAACTATAGTTTCAAAAAAATAGCAAAATTGGCATCAAATATGACTGCCTGCTCAATAGCTGGTCGGGATAGGAAGATTCGAACTTCCGACCTCCAGCACCCCATGCTGGCGCGATACCTGGCTACGCTATATCCCGTTTGCTGAATTCCCTTTAGGGAACACAAAAAATTGATACAAAGATATATCACATCGCGCTTTTGACAGAAAAATTTTAAAAAAAGGTTGAAGTATTATTGATTTTTTCAACAGAAAATGAACAGCGCTTCCCCTTAAACTTTTTAACAATGTGAATGTTATATAACAATGGAAAACATAGAACAACTCATTATACCTGCTGCAAGAAAAGGCGATACCGAGGTTTTAAAAGAATTAATACGCAGAGGAGCGAATATAAATTTTCAAGACGCTAAAGGTTATACCGCTTTGATTATTGCCTGCTACAATGACCAGCTGGAAGCGGCAGCATACCTGGTTGCTTCGGGAGCAGACTTAAATCTTGGAGATCAGGGAGGCAACACAGCCTTAATGGGTGCAGCATTTAAAGGCTATACCGATATTGCTAAACTATTGATCGAAAGTGGGGCAGACATTAATCTTCAGCATGGAAACGGTGGAACTGCACTGATGTTTGCTGCAATGTTTGGCCGCAATGAGGTATTAAAACTACTTTTAGACAATGGTGCAAAAACCGGGCTCCGGGATATCAGGGGACAGCACGCATTGGATCTGGCCATTTTGCAGGGGAACGAAACTGGAGCTGAACTGCTTGAATTATACAGCAAAAATGTTAATCTTGCAAAAGCGCCTTAACCAGTCCTTTCCACTGCGGATATGAAAAACCCAGTTTGGCTGCCATTCCCACCATAAAATTCCTTCCCTTATCATAAAGGCTGCCGTTATCCGTATTTGGAACTTCATTTCTAGCATGTTCTTCCGCACTAACACATCGTCCAGTCCGCGTAATGATAAAGCTTGATGTAGCCTCACTTTTTAAAAAGTGGGCAGTTTCCTTTTTTCGCGACAAAGGGTGTGCACAGGGCCTTACCCTCATGGATAATGTTTGCTTTTTATCGTCGCTTTCAGTTGTGATCTCCTCGATTTGAACCCAATCATAGCCCATTCCAGCCTGGGTTCCGGGACCAGGAATATCGATTCTAATATAATCATTTAACTGCGCCTGCCTTTCTGCACGGATGCCTTGAGGATCGATTAATTGGAATGCGGATATGCCTGCATAACGTCCCCATTCGTTTACGGACAATAATCTGGTACACGCCCGTTCAAAAACCTTTACCGCTTCTGCCAGGGTGCTACAGTTCATGCGCTCTATTACATCCATTTCGCTACCTGTATATTGGGCAGGTACGGCCTCTAAGTTGTTTTTATTTTCCATAGCCAATAAATTTGGTGAAGGCTATTTGGCCTTCACCTTGGTTTGTACCTTAAACTATGCAGGTACTTTTCTTTGGATTTCACGGTCCCAAAAGCGGTGCAAGGCAATCATTTCTGCAAAAGTCTTTATAAGGGCAGCAATATCCTCAGTAATCAAAATTCCTTCGCGTAGTGCAGCATCGTCTGCGTATTCTTCTGGTAGCTTTTTAGCGAAATAAGTAGATTCCAATACCTGGAGCGCTTGTTTGTCGGCAGCAATTGCCTTACAATGTTTAAAAGCCTCATTTAAGAAATGAATGGCATTGGCTTCTCCACTAAGTGCATTAACTGAATCAGCGCCCCCAGGTACATATACTGCATCGTAAAGGACGGATGCTGCTGTTAGAAGACTTTCATCCACTGCAATATTTTTACCACCTGTCGAAATAATTTCACCCAATCTTGGCGCTATAATATGCACCACCGCTCCCTGTGTAACCAAGAAATCTTTAACTTTGCTAAGTGTCGGCTCATTTACCCCATCTGCAGCAAGTATTGCAATTTTTCTTGACCTGACGGTATCTTTGATCGTTGTGGCCATACTTAGCGCTACAGACCTTGCAAGGCTTCCTTTAGGATTTACAGAAGCATAATCCTTCCTTTTGCCATCCGCTGGGAGGCTATTGTTAAGGTCTACCAAAGGGATTTTTGGAATCTGCAGGCCCAATGCCTGCGCAACTGCCCCAGCCAACCCCTTATCTATCTGAATTAATACAGCCAGCATACGCTCCCTTATAGGAATGGCCTTTACTTTGCCGAGTTCAAAACTAAGGGCATCAATAAGGTGGTTTTTTTCGGCATTGCTCTGTGAATTGAAGAACAAGCGGGCCTGTGAAAAATGATCGAAAAAACTTCTGCTCCTTGCCCGGATCTTTCTGGCATCAATTGCCTCATTATGACTTACAAAGCCACCTTGTGCAACCGGTACCTGCATTGGGTCGTTTGCGGCTAGTCCGTTCGGGCCATAACTGGTTTTACCCCTGTTGATTGTTTGCCGCATATGGCCATCGCGTTGGTTATTATGCACGGGAATTACAGGTCTGTTAATCGGGATTTCATGAAAATTTGGCCCTCCTAATCGAATTAGCTGGGTATCGGTATAAGAAAACAATCTGCCCTGCAATAGCGGGTCGTTAGTAAAATCGATACCTGGTACAACATGGCCAACGTGGAAAGCAACTTGCTCAGTTTCCGCGAAAAAGTTATCGGGGTTTCTGTTAAGTGTCATCTTACCAATACGCTGTACGGGAACAAGTTCTTCGGGGATCAGTTTTGTAGGATCCAAAAGATCAAAATCAAATTTAAACTCATCAGCCTCAGGAACGATCTGCACACCGAGTTCCCATTCTGGAAAGGCACCTGCCTCGATAGCATCCCAAAGATCCCTCCTATGAAAATCGGGATCTTTGCCCGAAATATTCTGTGCCTCATCCCAAGCTACCGAATGTACACCCAAAAGTGGCTTCCAGTGGAATTTCACAAAACTGGCATCACCATTGGCATTTACGAATCTAAAGGTATGTACACCAAATCCCTCCATCATGCGGTAGCTCCTTGGTATAGCACGATCACTCATTAGCCACATAATCATATGCGACGACTCCGGCATCTGAGAAATAAAATCCCAAAAAGTGTCGTGAGCCGAAGCCGCCTGCGGCATTTCGTTATCAGGCTCTGGTTTTACTGCATGAACAAGATCTGGAAATTTAACCGCATCCTGAATAAAAAATACTGGCATGTTATTGCCTACAAGGTCAAAATTCCCCTCCTGGGTATAAAATTTTACGGCAAAACCCCTTACGTCACGTGCCAAATCTGTCGATCCCCTGGAGCCTGCTACAGTTGAAAACCTAACAAACACCGGAGTTTCTGCTCCCGGATCGCATAAAAATGCGGCCCTGGTTAACTTAGACATGTCTTCGTATACCTTAAAAACTCCATGTGCAGCCGAACCCCTGGCATGCACTACCCTTTCGGGTATGCGTTCATGATCAAAATGTGTAATTTTCTCCCTAAGGATAAAATCCTCCAGAAGTGTTGCTCCTCTTTCTCCGGCTTTGAGCGAATTCTGATCGTCGTTAATACCGACCCCATGGTTAGTTGTTAAAAATTCGCCTGTCGAATCTGCTACAAAAGATTCCAGTTGTGTAGTCTTGTCATTTTCTTGTTGGGCAGGTTTATTTTTTCTTTTTGGTGTTTTCTTGTCCATAGTTTTTTTAGCTTACGCCTCTTTTTGGGCTGTTAACAATATTTTTTTTCTGCAGTTAATGCATTACTAATTGAGGGAAAAACTATCGGCCAATGTGCCGACAAAGTTTATCTTTGCCAATTTATTTTCATCAACAATCTCTGATATTTATGGCGCCGGATGTATTTTCGGCAGCATATAGAAAACCTGCAAAAACAATAAATGGTTTTAACAATTTGCCCTACCATGTTAAGTACCAACTTTGGCCACAGTGCTTTTAATGACCAAAAGTTTATCACAACTGCTTAAGAGATAACCAGGTATTTTACAATTTAGCGTCCGTAAAGTTCGCTTTCTGATTTCAACCATTTTCGAAACGCTTTGGCTTTGTCTGCTTCATTTTTTAACTAACCCAAAGTTGTATTGTTGTTGTTGTGGGTTCCGCTATAGACAATAAAAGTGTTTATTATATTATACTCTTTCAAAAAAATTAACCCTGATGAGGAGTTCCGTTATCTTCTGCGCGGTCTGCATCCGAATCCGATTTTGCTGCTTGTTTTGATAATTCCCTGGCAGAAGCCTCGTCCTGATAAGCACTATCCGCATCACTTGCCTCAATCTGAGAATGCGGTACAATACCAACCTTATTTTCACTGTCCTGTTGATCTGTTTTTTTGTTTTCCATTGTTTCAAGTTTAAACCTTCAAAATTATTTTCTGCAAGAAGCAAACCTTTGTTTTAAAACTTGTGCTTCATTAAATAAACAAGGTAAACTGTTACAGGTTTGATTTATTTAACGGTTAAAGTATTTGGTTACAACACTGGTTAACATTTCAATTAAATATTAACCACCAGACACAATATCAACATGTGTTTAATAACTTAAAAAAGGAACGCCCAGGTATTTATATCCCCAAGGCCAGCAAGAGAAAATAAAAACTGAAAACCATCTGAAATTTTCACCTGTTTATATAAACAAAAACAACCCCTTAGACTTAATACTAAAGAATATGACAAACAAGCAAAACTTTTTTGAGCGTATATCTGACAGGATTACTTATTGGACCGGAAGTGCAAGCGCCTTCACCATAGCTGTTGGCATTATCGTAATCTGGGGCATTAGCGGACCTATTTTTAACTATTCGGATACCTGGCAATTGGTAATTAATACCGGAACAACAATTATTACTTTTTTAATGGTATTTCTGATCCAAAAAACCCAGAATAAAGATTCGAAGGCCATACAGTTAAAACTTAATGAGTTATTGGCGGCCAGTAGACATGCGAGTAACCGCATGGTTGATATTGAAGATCTTTCGGAGGCAGAGCTGGATATATTGCATAAATACTATGCGAAACTTTCTGATGTGGCAGAAAAAGAAGAAGATATCCACCACTCACATTCAATTGATTCTGCAAAAAAAAATTCAGAAGAAAAATTAACAGATAAGCCCAGGCTAGCTAAAAATAATTAATAAAACAAAGATGAGAGACCTACCCTTAAATAACAATAAAGAAGAGTTGAATACATTAAAGAAAAAATTTGATGATGGATTAATTGAATCATCGTGGAGCGAAAACGGAGAACTGACCTATATCATCAATGATGGATTGGATTTGAATGAATATGCTAACCTGGCCAAACAAATTCTGGAAAGCGAAGGCGATATTGCCCATGATTTTACAGGCAAGGTTACCAATAAATCGAAAACTGCATCAGCAAAATTCGAATACAGGTCTGGCTGGTTTTTAGATGGCATGGCTGATGGAGAAATTGAATAACCGGTAGCAGCAATGTGCAAACAAACTGATAACGAAATATGAAATTAGGAAAAGCGTACATCGGTACATCGGGATGGAAATACCGTCATTGGGAGGGCAATTTTTATCCTGATGATCTTAAAAAGAAAGATCAGTTTAAATATTTTATCGAACATTTCGATACTGTAGAGCTGAATAATTCATTTTATCGCCAGCCAAGCATTGATAATTTTAAGCAATGGCAATTGCAAAGCCCGAAAAATTTCACTTATGCTGTTAAAGCCAATAGATATTTTACCCACCTCAAAAAACTGAATGTGGAAAAGGGAGAAATCCTGGATTTTTTAAAAGCCACTGAAGGGCTGGAAAACAAACTCGGACCTATCCTTTTTCAGCTCCCGCCTAAATGGAAATTAAATACCGAAAGGCTGGAAAGATTTTTAGAAATGCTTCCTAAAAAGCACCGGTATACTTTCGAATTCAGAAATCCAAGTTGGTATCATGATGATGTATTTACGCTGCTCGCCAAATATAACTGTGCTTTTTGTATTTATGAGCTGGCTGGGCATCAATCTCCTATATTGAGTACTGCAGATTTCGTGTATATCAGACTACACGGACCTGAAGGGAAATATCAGGGAAGTTATAACAACAATAGCTTAACAAAGTGGAACAGCATGTTGATTTCGTGGATAAAAGAAGAAAAAGACGTGTACCTCTATTTCGATAATGACCAGGCTGGTTATGCTGCTTTTAATGCGCTCGAAATAAAAAAGATGATCGGTCCAGCTTATCAAAAATAATTTGGCAAATAAAAAATTAGGCTAAAATATCCAAGCTTATGTTGGTTAAATTTTCGCTTTGATTAAAACTTTTAATCTGATGTTTCTGTTTATTTTAACAATTAAATCGCATTATGGCAAATACTAAAAACGATAGAAAAGACCTTGAGAAAGGCAATCAAAGAAAAAATCAGGAACAGCTAAATCAAATTGCCTTGGGTAATACTGAAATAAAAAACACGCCGTTAACCGATAACAACGATCTTTTAAGTTTGCCCAAAATTTCTGGCACAGGTGCAAACCCTGCCTCAGCCACCCCCCATTCGCTTATTGTACACGAAGATGAAAAGGAGAAAGACAGGTATGAAGAAGGCAACAATAAAGATCAAAAAAATGCTGCTACAGAATAACCTGAAAACGAAAATGCTATTTTAATGAACAAATATTTAGTGTACAAACTATTTCTTTATGGGTAAACTGATCTGTATACTTGAGGATGATGCAGGGATTAGAGATATATTACAGTTCCTGCTTTTAGAAGAAGGCTACCAGGTAGCATGTTATACTACCGTTAATGAGTTTTTGAGCAGAAAGGATATCAGTCCAGACCTTTATTTATTGGATGTGATGTTGCCCGATGGGAACGGCATGGCGGTATGTAAACTGCTTAAGGCTGATCCTAAAACTGCTGCAACACCGATAATTATGATGAGTGCCCATGCCGATATACAACAAATGACCAGCGGATGTAATGCCGAAGAATTTGTGGTAAAACCCTTTGATATTTTTGCATTATTAAAAAAGATTGTCGATCTATTAAATTTAAAAAGTGCTGCAAAGGATTCATAATTGGCTAATTAAACTTAAAATCAGCCAGTTTGATATAATTATAGGGCGCACAACAGAGCGACAAAAACCGGGGCAGCAATACCAGCTTTGCTTATTTTTTTAAACCTTGGATTTCATTCAAAGCTGCCGTCCAATGGGCAATTTTTGCTTCAGCCCAAGCCCTCAAATCAGGGTTGAGCAATCCTGAAGAACCAGCCGCTTTTACGTGAAATTCAATCATCTTTTGGTCCGAATCGATGAGAAGTGAATGTAGCTGTTCAAATTGGACCGGATAATGTTGGCGCAATAGCGTTAGTTTTTGTAAGTGTTCTTCTTTGAGCGAAGTTTGTGAAAATTGATCCTGCGTATTTGTATTTGCTGCTAACTGCTGAATATAGGCTTGATTTTCATTCTCTCTCCTGATCCCTAAACCCTTAATTTCTGGAGCATCGGCCATCTTTTGCAGTTCAAGGTTCAACTGCTGCTGGTATTGCATTTCAGGATACACGGAGTCGGTAAATTCGCGATCGTGCATGGCAAATTCGGTCTGATCATGTTTGCAGCCAAGCAAAAACAGCGAAACGATAAGAAATAGACAAAACTGAGGGTATTTCATGATTTTAACGCTTTTACAAAATATTAATTTACCTATCAATAAACCAGCACAAAATTGTTCCGCTTACTTATCCGGTTTTTCACCATAAAACAAAATAAAAACAGAGATGGTTTTATAAAATTAATTGGTTGATGAAGAACCAGTGCAGAAAAAATATCACTGGCTATGCACTGAAAAATTGCGCAGCACTAAAAATGTCGAAAAGAAAAATTCATAAAACTTTCACGAAAACATAATTGTTTTATTACTAGTATTTTAACAATAATTCTATTCTTATGAAAAAACTTATGATTATGATACTGGCCTGCTCAATCTGTCTGGCATCAGTTGCACAAACACGGCAAGACACCACCAAAAAAAAGACAGAAAAAACAAAACCTGCAAAAAAAAGCAAGGAATGGCCGTCTAAAAAAGACACCACCAAACGTGACACGCTCAAACGTGACACCATGCAAAAAACCAATCCAGTACATTAAGCAAAGGCCCTTAACGGGCCTTTGCTTAATGTATAAACAATTTTTTTTAAAAAATTTAAGCTATTTAGACATCAGGTGGCCTACAAGCTCAACCTCATTGGTCAAATCTAACCGCAATGGCGTAATAGAAACATAACCATGCTCAACGGCCCAACGGTCGGTATCTTCTTCCGCCGGCTCAAGCGGAGTTACAGTAATCCAAAAATGTTTCCGTCCCATCGGATCTTCTCCTGGAACAACATTTCCATCATATAGGCGCACAGACTGCCGCGTCCACTTAATGCCCTTAGGTTCTGGCGGAAAATTAACATTATATAGAGCAAGCTCGTTGTTTATAAATAATTCCTGGAGTGAACTTACCACAAAGGGTTTTAGTTTTTCGAAATCAGGTTCGGTACGGCCAACCGGCGTACTTAAAGCAATGCCTTTTACACCCAAAAGAACAGCTTGTTTTGCCGCGGCCAATGTTCCCGAATGCCACATGGAATTGCCTAAATTTGGCCCCATATTAATACCGGAAAGCACCACATTGGTATCAGGGTATAGGTGCAGGCCAAGTGCAACACAATCGGCCGGTGTACCGTTTACACGAAAGGCATCTATACCTTCAAAAGCAATGGGCGATTTCTTATAGCTCAAAGGCCGTGAATGTGTTATTGCATGGCCCATAGATGACTGTTCTACATCAGGGGCAACAATTCTTACTGAGCCGAAAGTTTTGGCAATGTTGGCAAGTGCTGCTATTCCGGGGCTGTAAATGCCGTCGTCATTGGTGATCAAGATATTCATTTCTATTTTTTTTAATGTTTATACCTCTTAATAAAACTAAGTCTGGCCTATATTGTTCAAATAAAGATGAAAAAGCCAGCGCCTTTAGTTCACGTAATCCATAATCCTGGAGCGGGACAGCAAAAACATTCAGAAAAAAAACTCTCGTCGGCCATTGAGCGTCATGGCTTTTCGATAGATTATGCATCTTCTGAAAAACGTTCGTTAAAAGATATCCGCCCCGAAACTTCATTTATTGCCATTGCTGGCGGCGATGGAACTATAAAAAAAACGATTATCAAACTTCTTGATAAAAAACTGCGTTACAAACGGCCGGTAGCCCTTCTTCCTTTCGGTACTGCAAATAATATAGCAACCTCTCTTGGTATTTCAGACGATCTGGACCGTAATATAGCTTCCTGGTCTAATTACAATCTGAGAAAATTTGATATTGGACAGGTTACTGGAACAACAGAACCACTGTTTTTCATCGAATCTTTTGGCTTTGGCATTTTTCCTAAACTGATGCAAAAGCTCGAAGGCCTGGATACAACAGCAATCAAAACGGCTGAGGATGAATTCAAAATTGCACTGGATTCGCTATTAGCGATTACCGAAACCTATGCTGCGCATACCTGTAGTATAGAGTTGCCAAATGAAAAAATAAGGAAAAAATGTATCATGGTCGAAATCATGAATATTTCGCGCCTTGGTCCCAATTTGAGGTTAAGCGAACATGCCGATCCCAGTGATGGTTTTTTTGATGTGGTAATTGTAGAAGAAAACCAAAGGGAAATTCTAAAAAATTATATCGCAGAAATTGCAAAAGGAAAAGATATAGTATTTCCTGTGCCGCCTATAAGAACAAAACATTTAAAGATAAAATGGAACGGAAAAGATGCGCACGTTGATGACCAACTGATAAATGACATAAAAAAGAGCCGTTTAAAGGTAAACCTCATGCACAGCCTTGTAGAAATAATGGTGGAAAGTGAAAAACTCAAATAAATTTGCGCCATTTAACACTACCGTTACCGATCATCTTACTAATCAAAGATATGTAGAAATTAACCGGCTTTTTTTATCCAAAAAGGATAACCTTCTGTTCAAGGTAAAAAAATAAGCCCTTGGAAATCGCGTATAGTTCAAAAACCTTTGCGCTTTACCTCCTGTTTTAATATAAAAACAGCTTATGAAAAACCATACCGACCTTACGTCCGCCAGGGACGGAGAAAATGAAAGTTTATGGCAGGGTTCGCATCCCCGCCTGGAAATCAAACCGCTTAAAGAAAATACAATTTACGATGTAGTAATCGTTGGTGGAGGTATTACAGGTGTAACCACTGCACTTGAACTACAGCGAAAGGGCAAAAAATGTCTTTTGATAGAAGCGCAAAACCTGGGCTTCGGTACAACAGGTGGCACAAGCGCACACCTGAATACCTTTTTGGATGCCACCTATCCGGAGATTGATAGCGATTTTGGAAAAGAAGCCTCTGCCCAACTTGCCCGTGCTACAAAAGAAATAATCGAAATGATCCACAGCAATATCAAAGCGCTCGAAATCGATGCAGACTTTGAATACAAAGATGCCTTCCTCTTCTCTCAGAACCAGGAAGAGACCGAGCAGCTTAAATCCATCCTTTCCTCTTCACAGCAGGCTGGTGTTAAGGTTAGTGAGGTATTTGAAAACGGCATTCCAATCGATTTCCAACACGTGTTATTATTTAAAGAGCAAGCGCAATTCCATCCCATAAAATATATACTAGGCCTCGCCAGAGAATTCCTTAAACTGGGCGGAGATATCCTGGAGCATACCTTTGTTGAAAACAGTGAGTATAAAGACGACATCCGCTATATAAAAGCAGGCAATATAACCGTTCAGGGCAGACATTTGGTATGGGCTACACACATTCCGCCTGGAATTAATATCCTGTCGCTCAGGAATGCGCCTTACCGAAGTTATGTACTGGCGGTAAAACTTAAAAACGGAGATTACCCCAACTGCCTGGCCTACGATATGCAAGAGCCTTATCACTACTTCCGAAGTCATGAAATAGACGGAGATCAATATCTGTTAATTGGTGGTGCTGACCATAAGACGGGGCACGATGATCCGGAAAAGGCCTTTTCAGCGCTAGAGAAATATGCAATGGAAAACTTTGACATCAGCTCAATCGATTATCGGTGGTCATCACAGTATTATGTTCCTGTAGATGGTCTACCCTATATCGGGCAATTTCCGGGTGGTGATGCAAATAGCTTTGTAGCAACAGGTTTTAACGGGAACGGGATGATTTTCGGCAGTCTTTCGGCAGTTATCTTAACCGATTTGATATTGGGTATTGAAAACGATCTTGCCAAACTGCTTAGCCCGTCGCGATTGAAACCGATTTCAGGTTTTATGGATTTTGTCCAAGAAAATGCAGATGTGGCCTATCATTTCGTTGCTGACCGGTTTGGAACAGAAATTATCCAGTCAACAAAAGAACTAAAAAATGATGAAGGCAAAATAGTAGAATTAGATGGCAAAAAGCTCGCTTTGTATAAAGATGTAAACGGCCAGGCTATCGCCTTAAGCCCTGTGTGCACACATGCCGGTTGCATTGTTAACTGGAACGCCAGTGAAAAGAGCTGGGACTGCCCCTGTCACGGAGGAAGATTCGCTATTGATGGTAAGGTTCTTACCGGGCCACCAAGGAAAGCGTTAGAGAGAATAGAAATCCACAAGATTGGACAAGCCTGATAAAACATGCTCAGATATAAATCTGGAACAAGATTTCAACCTTTACCAAAAGAGGGGCTAAAAAAGACCAATATCCAAACAAATCAATCAACATTAGGGTTGTAATTTTATGGTTCCATTTAATATCCAGATCGATCACGGTAATGATAAAATTACCCTGACTATTGTTCCAAAGGAAGATTATTATATAATCGTTTATTTTGGCAGTATCCTTGGTGCCATCCGAAAAATGGGGCTTGACTGGATACTACTCCAACAGGAAGAGATTGATCCTGGGCCCCTTAAACATTTCGACCATAAACTGAATTCTGAAGCAACACAAATATCATTAGGTATTCATGAAATTAACCTCATTGCGGGCGAAATTGAAAATCACCTTGTAAATCAGTAATAATAGAAGCTTTAGTCAGATCTTCATTTTGTTTATCACAAAGGTTCCGTTCTTTCCCTCCGCTACATAAAACCATTTATCCATAAAGGTTGTTATTTAGGCCAAAAGACCTCCGCACTACCGCCATCAGGACCTGCAGAGACCTGCAAACTGATCTGTTAATGTTGGGGCCAATAGTAAGATTTTATAATGGATGATAAGATGAAAAGTGTAGGCCAAATGCTTATTGGCAGAAACCTCACCATTGCTTTTGCAGAAAGCGCAACCGCAGGCCGGCTTTCAGCAGATTTTTCAATGATAGAAGATGCGGGTAAATTCCTTAAAGGAGGCATTACCTGTTATGATGCCTGTTTAAAGGAAGATCTTTTACAGGTTAACGCCTCGCTGATCAAGACCTATACCCCTGAATCAATGGAGGTTACACAAGCCATAACCTTGGGGCTGTCAAAATTGATTGATGCTGACATCCATATCGGTATCACCGGGCTTACTGCTCCCGGAGGAAGTGAAACTCAGGAAAAACCGGTAGGCACCATGTTTATCTACGCTACCCACCACAATGAACTGGCTTTTTCAGAAAGGCTTAATTTTACCGGCAGTCGCGAGGAAATTGTTACAGCAACCGTACTGGCTTGCGCAACCATGTTAGAAGATTACCTCACTTCCGTGGATAATTGACAAATAGATATGAAAGCAAAGAAAGTATTTCCAAAAAAGACCTGGCTGTACCGAAATGGGCTCTCCATAACCTTTATCAGCCTATTTGTTTTTACACTCCTGGCACAGGCAATTACAGGATGGAAAGAACACAATGGCGAACTGAGCGATCAGGGAGCGTCGCCGATCTCTTTTAATAATTACCTTCATACCGGGCATTTTATTTCTGCCACTTTCGAAAATTTTGAAAGCGAGTTTCTGCAGATGGTTCTTTATGTGTTGCTAACCGTAAAACTGCGTCAGATCGGTTCGGCCGAATCTAAAAAACTTGATGAAGAAGAAGCAGTAGACCGCGAGCCTGTTGCCTCGAAGAGTGCCCCATGGCCCGTACGCCAGGGCGGACTGATCTTGAAACTGTATTCCAACTCCCTTTCTATTGCTTTCAGCATACTTTTTCTGTTAAGCTGGTACCTCCATTTTTATGGCAGCTGGCGAGATCACAACGCTGAGCAAATATTAAAAGGTCAAGAAACAGATACGATGACCACCTATCTTGGCCAGGCAAACTTCTGGTTCGAAACCTTTCAAAACTGGCAGAGCGAATTCCTCTCGGTGGCTGCCATTGTGGTATTAACCATTTTCTTAAGGCAGAAGGGCTCTCCGGAATCTAAACCCGTAGATGCGCCGCATATGGAAACAGGAAAATAAAAAGAACAGAAATATTATAGACTTGTACCAAGACTTAAAACAAAAAACATAAAACCATTTGAAATTTCAGCCTGTTCTATAGATATCAAAAACCTATTAAAATTATAATTATGGCAACTACAAAAACAGCAGGCAACAAAGCCTCAAAATCTACATCAAAAACAGGAAAAATAGAAAATTCTGAATTCCATGATTTTTTTATTGATGAATTAAAGGATATTTATTGGGCAGAAAAACACCTTGCCAAAGCGCTGCCAAAAATGCAGAAGGCAGCCACTAGCCCTGAACTTGCAGTAGCTTTTGAAAAGCACACCGAGGAAACTCAACAACATGTAAGTACACTGGAAGAAGTTTTTGGGCTTTTAGGTGAAAAACCAGTAGCTAAAAAGTGTGATGCAATGGCAGGTTTGCTCGAAGAAGCCGATGGAATTATTGCTGATACCGATAAAGGTACGATGATAAGAGATGCAGGACTTATCCTGGCGGCTCAAAAAGTGGAACATTATGAAATTGCAACCTATGGTACGCTTAGGGTGTTTGCCGAAAATATCGGACATAGTGATGTGGCCGAACTTCTTTCTCAAACCCTTGAAAATGAAAAGGCAACCGATGTGGCACTTACCGAGATTGCTGTCAACGCGGTTAATGAAGAGGCCGTTACAGAATAAAAAAGAGGGTGTATCATAAAGGCGGTTTCAACTCTGATGCTGTCCTGTTGTCCAAAGGACTCCTAAGGAGAGCCTCCCGATGAAAATCGGGACAAGTCGTCGAAACACCTTAAAGATTATTTAAATAGGCCTTCGATAGGCTATCATTGACAGACTCCAATAGAATGGTCGTCATTGCGAGGAACGAAGATAACCGAACGAAGTGAGCTCATGAATGCCTTTAAAAACAACGGCACAAATGAATAATCTTAATGCGCACGCTGGTAGCGATCGTTGTAAGATTGCTTCGTCGGCTGAAAAAGCCTTCTCGCAATGACGATCCTTCGAAGCTTATCATTGCAAAAAAAATCTTATCAGATCACATCCAACAATAACGGACATGTAAGTGTTATTTATTATGCAATGATATGATCAACACAGGAAATCCCATATTCAGCCACAAATTTACTTCTGATCCAACTGTTTTGTTATACGATCAGAAAGTATATTTATATACCGGGCACGATGAAGCAGCACCAGGTGTACAAAGCTATATCATGCGCAACTGGCTCTGCTTTTCTTCTGCCGACCTGATCAATTGGGAAGAACATCCGGTACCATTACAGGCAACAGATTTTAGTTGGGCTAGCGGGGATGCATTTGCATCCTGTGTGGTATTTAACAAACAGCAATTTTATTGGTTTGCTGCAGTCTCCCATCGCGATATACCCGGCAAAGCAATTGCACTTGGAGTATCAGAAACACCTACAGGTCCTTTCCGTGATGCAATTGGATCGGCACTGATCACAGGGAATGATATTCCTTTCGACAAAAATCCAATGGCGAACCTAGATCCTTCTGTAATCATTGACACAGACGGGCAGGCCTATATCTTTTGGGGTAACCAAAAGTGCTATTTCGCTAAATTAAGTGACGATATGCTCGGCCTGCAGGGCAAAATTAATACGATTGAGCTACCTGGTTTCTCTGAAGGTGCTCATGTTTTTAAACGCAACGACTGGTATTACCTAACTTACGGTTATGGCAATCCTGAAAAGGTAGCCTACGCCATGAGCCCCAGCATACACGGGCCGTGGGCATTTAAAGGAATATTAAACGAACTGGCTGGAAACTGCGAAACAAACCGTCCTGCCATTGTCGAATTCAAAGGAAAGAACTACTTCTTTTATCATAACGGCGCATTAAAAGGCGGAGGCAGTCACAGGCGTTCGGTCTGCGTTGATTATCTTTATTATAATCCAGATGGGACAATCAAGCGGGTGCTAATGAGCAGCGAAGGATTGCGCTAGCGCTCCCTGGCCAAAGAAAGCTTGGACTGCCTGCAATTTGAAGATCAATTTCACCGAAATATCTCCCCTAAACTTTCATATTAGCGTCCTATCTGGCCTAGATGCCAGATCTGACGAACAAAAAACACCACCCTAGTATACTCCAGCAATGATTTATGGTTCTAATCCAGATCGCAGTAATTGCATTTACCAGGGAAGCATAAATAAACAAGTGTTACAAAAAAACATCTGATTATTCAAATGTACTAGTAAAAATGACGAAATAAACTATTCTCATAGCCACAATCCGAATAATTTAGCCTACTGATCATCAAACCAGATTATGAGCCGAAAGCCGAACAAATTACTAGTGATTCTGCTATTCCTTTTCTTAGGAATTCTAACCTTAAGTGCATACAAAAGAGCCAGCGGGCTTAAAGATTACTATAAAAATTATTTCCCTATAGGTGTTGCCGTTAAGCCGAGCGACCTCCATAATCAAGAAAAATCGCTGATCTTAACACATTTTAATAGTATCACGGCAGAAAATGCAATGAAAATGGGTCCAATACATCCCCTTGAAAATAGATTTTTCTGGAAAATTGCAGATTCAATTGTTCAATTTGGATTACAGAATAAGATAAAAGTAAGGGGCCACTGCTTAGTCTGGTATGCCCAAACACCAAGATGGCTATTTAAAGACTCCATAGGAAATCAGGTAACTAAAGAAGTGTTACTTTCCAGGATCAAAAACCATATTAACACCGTTGTATCCCGGTACCGTGGAAAAATTTATGCTTGGGATGTAGTAAATGAGGTGATTGCAGATGACACCAGCACTTTCCGAAAATCTCAGCTGTATAATATTGCCGGGGAGGATTTCATTGAACAAGCATTTAGGGATGCACATGCAGCAGATCC
Source organism: uncultured Pedobacter sp. (assembly GCA_946478755.1). The sequence continues at coordinate 55,497 of CAMLDJ010000002.1, forward strand.
AAAAGCATTGTTGTTTTATAACGATTACAATACGGAAAATCCTATAAAACGGGATAAGATATATCAGATGCTTAAAAAGCTGTTAGCCAAAGGAGTTCCCATCCACGGCGTTGGATTACAGGCACATTGGTCTATCAGTAACCCTACCCGCTCCGAACTTGAAAAATCTATTGAATTGTTTTCATCTCTTGGTCTTCAGATCCAATTTACCGAGCTAGATGTTTCCGTGTATTCGGGAAGACAGGGCGGCCAGATGATTACAGGCGAAAAAGGCACTAATGCAGCTGTTTTTACACCAGAAATGGAACAACAGCAATTGGAAAAATACAAGATGGTTTTTGAGGTGTTCAGAAAATATAAAAAAAACATTACAGGTGTTACCTTTTGGAACCTCTCCGACCGTTATAGCTGGCTCAATGCCAGAGGTAGAAAAAACTTTCCACTACTATTTGATGCCGATTTAAAACCAAAAAAAGCATACTACGAAGTTACAAAGTTTTAAACAAACAACAATTTGATGATTAAAGACAATATGTACTGCTAAATCATCAGTATACATCAATTACGATCAACCAGAGCCAAATATGACTAAACTACGTGCCATCTTTACATGCGCAGCTTTATTGCTGATCAGCATTCCCTCATTTTCACAAGATTCGAATTTTTATATATTTCTGTGTTTCGGACAATCGAACATGGAAGGTGCCGCCAAATTTGAAACACAAGATACTACAGCAGTTGACCAACGGTTTCGCCTGTTGGAAGCCGTTAATTGCGTCAACTTAAACCGTACAAAAGGCAACTGGTATACTGCTGTTCCACCGCTAACACGATGTAAAACGGGACTGGGCCCGGTAGATTATTTCGGTCGGACACTTGTTGCCAACCTGCCCAAAAATATTAAAATCGGTGTTATCAATGTCGCCGTAGGCGGATGTAAAATTGAACTGTTCGACAAAGAAAACTACCAATCCTACACCGCAACAGCGCCAGATTGGATGAAGGGTATGTTAGCTGAATACGATGGAAACCCTTATGCCCGTATGGTAGAGATGGCTAAAATTGCACAGCAAAGTGGCATAATCAAAGGAATATTGTTGCATCAGGGAGAGTCAAATACAGGCGATAAAGCGTGGCCAGAAAAAGTAAAGGGCGTGTATGAAAACTTATTAAAAGACCTAAAATTGGAAGCTAAAAATACACCGCTATTAGCCGGAGAAGTTGTAAATGCCAACCAGGGCGGAGTTTGTGCCAGCATGAACGCCATTATTGCGACTTTACCTCAAACCATCCCCAATGCACATGTTATTTCTTCTGCGGGCTGTCCTGATGGACCAGACAATCTTCATTTTTCTGCCGAAGGCTACCGTATGCTAGGCAAAAGATATGGAGAAAAGATGCTAAGCTTACTCGGCAAAAAATAATCAAATAGCCTATACTTTTCCAAACTGATCAAGATACAATGAGTGCCAAAAATATATTTTCAAGTTATATCCTATCTCTATTCTTCGTACTGGGTTTCGGAGGATGTAAAACGGGGCAATCGCTTTCCAGTTACCAAACAGATAGCAGGGGTTTAAAAGATTTTTACAAAGATTACTTCTCAATTGGTGTTGCCGTTGGCAAAAGAAATCTGAGCGGAGAGGAAAGTACACTGATCAAAAAACATTTTAACAGCATTACAGCAGAAAACGCCATGAAAATGGAGTCGATGCAGCCTGTTGAGGGAAAATTTAATTGGCGGGAAGCCGATTCGATTATCAGCTTTGCAACGCTAAACAACATCAAAGTACGTGGACATAATTTATGTTGGCACGAACAGGTACCCTCATGGTTTTTCACAGATAAAGAGGGAAAGGAAGTAAGTAAAATAGTATTGCTACAACGATTAAAGGCACATATTGATGCCGTAGTTGGGCGATATAAGGGGAAAATATATGCCTGGGATGTTGTAAATGAAGCCATTGACGATGATTCTACAAAATACTTACGAAATTCGAAATGGTACCAAATCTGTGGTGAAGACTTTATCATTAAAGCTTTTGAATATGCACATGCCGCCGATCCTGATGCAAAACTTTATTACAATGATTATAATACCGAACGACCAGAAAAAAGAGAACGCGTATACAAGTTGCTCAAAAGCCTGAAAGACAAGGGTGTACCTATAGATGGGGTTGGCCTTCAAGCGCATTGGTCTATCTACGAGCCTAGTGAAAATGAACTCGTTACCGCAATTAAACGCTATTCATCTTTAGGCCTTAAAATACAGTTTACCGAGTTAGATCTTTCCATTTATCCATGGGAGAAAAATAAACGTGCCAAACGTGTGGATGAAAGCGATGCTTACACCGCCGAACTTGAAGCTCAACAGGTTGCAAAGTACAAAATGGTGTTCAACGTGTTCAGAAAGTATAAAAATGTAATCACCAACGTTACATTCTGGAACATTTCAGATCGCCGCACCTGGCTGGATGGTTATCCGGTACCCGGCCGCAAAAATTACCCCTTACTTTTCGACACGCAATTAAAACCAAAAAAAGCCTATTGGAGCGTTATTAAATTTAAGTAATGAAGAAAATATTTCCGCTAGTCTTATTCCTTTTCAACGTCCTCATTGCACAAGCCGCTGGGCTCGGTCCAATTACGGTAAATACTTATTTGCCCGGAAGTTTTGCTGTGGTGAGCAAAGGTAAGGTACCTTCCATTTTAGTAAGTGCCAACGAATGGCCAGGCGCTATACGTGCCGCCCAAAATCTTCAAAACGATATTAAAAAGGTAAGTGGACTTGGACCCGAATTTTTAACGGATAAAACAACCGGCATGCCTATCATCATTGGCACTATCGGCAACAGCAAAATCATCGACGAAATGATCAGGAACCGTAGTCTAAATGTCTCTGAAATTGCCGGAAAATGGGAAGCCACAATAATTCAAGTGATTAAAAACCCAATTAAGGGCATAGATTCTGCTTTAGTAATTGCAGGAAGCGATAAGCGGGGAACGATATATGGAATATACGAGCTCTCTTCTCAAATTGGTGTTTCGCCATGGTATTATTGGGCTGATATTCCTGTAAAAAAAAGCAGTTCTCTCTATGTTATTGCGGGGCGTCATGTAATTTCTTCACCTGCGGTAAAATACCGGGGGATATTTTTAAATGACGAAGCGCCTGCACTTTCGGGATGGAGCAGAAAAGAATTTGGGGGTTTTAACCATAAGTTTTATGAGAAGGTATTCGAATTGATTCTTCGCTTAAAAGGAAATTATTTATGGCCAGCCATGTGGGGAAGTGCATTTAACGACGACGATAAACTCAACCCTGTTTTAGCCGACGAGTACGGCGTAGTGATTGGAACTTCTCATCACGAACCCCTAACACGGGCCCATGATGAGTGGAAAAGATATAAAGGCGGCAAATGGAACTATGATCAAAATCCAGAACAGTTACGTGCATTTTGGGAAAGCGGCCTGCAACGTGTAGCCGATAAAGAACAGATCATTACTGTTGGCATGCGTGGCGATGGCGACGAGCCCATGTCTACAGGCACGGCTACCACCCTATTGGAAAAAATTGTAAAAGATCAACGTGAAATAATTGAAAAAGTAACCAAAAAACCTGCAGCACAAACGCCACAGCTATGGGCCTTGTATAAGGAAGTTCAAGATTATTACGACAAAGGGATGCGCGTTCCCGATGATGTAACGTTACTTTTATGCGATGATAATTGGGGCAACATTAGAAAATTGCCAGGTTTAGGTGAAGCGCCCAGAAAAGGCGGTTATGGAATTTATTATCATTTCGACTACGTGGGTGGCCCTAGAAATTACAAATGGGTAAACACCAACCCTATCCAAAAAATTTGGGAACAAATGCGATTGGCTTACGAACATGATGCCAATCAGATCTGGATCGTAAACGTTGGCGATTTAAAACCAATGGAGTTCCCCATCCAGTTCTTTTTAGATTACGCCTGGAATCCTGACGCCATCCCGGCCGATAAATTAATGGACTACACAATTAATTGGTCGGCCAACCAGTTTGGCAATGAAAACGCAACAGCAATTGCCAGCCATATAGATACTTACCTAAAATACGTAGGTAGAATTAAACCAGAACTACTTCATGCAAATACTTATAGTTTAAGCAACTATAACGAGTTCGAACAAGTTACCGCTGATTTTAAAAAACTTAAAGAACAAGCAATCACAACACATCATCAATTACCTGACAATCAAAAAAATGCATATTATCAATTGGTTCTTCATCCCATTGAGGCTGTGGCTAATTTATATGAGATATATCTCGCGGTAGCCAAAAACAAACTATATGCCAAACAGGGCAGATTTTCAACCAATAGTTTCGCCGGTAAAGTTGATTCTCTATTTAAGCGGGATGCCGAAATCAGCGCTTACTACAATAAAACATTAGCAGGAGGAAAATGGGACCATATGATGGATCAAACGCATATCGGTTACACTTCCTGGCAGCAACCTGATAGCAATATTATCCCTAAAACTACGCTGATTAACAATACTACTACCAATCTGGGTGTTTCACTGGAGAACTCGGAGCTTCACTTTACAGGAAAAACAAAGGTAGCGCAAGGCTTCACTTTTTCAGCGCTTGCAAATACATCACATACACTCGAAATTTTTAGAACAGGTGCAGGTGAAATGAAATACGACATCAAAGCACCTGATTATGTAATGTTTAGCAGTAAAAAGGGACCACTTAACGATGATCAGAAAATTCAGATCAGCATTGATTGGAATAAAGCTCCAAAAAACACTATAACAAGTGAAATTCTCATTTCAGGTAGTGATAAATCGAACATCACCATCCCAATTAAAACCGAAAACATTATACCAACCAACTTACCTGCTAATTTATTCCTCCCTGATAACGGCTATATTTCTATGGAAGCGACAAGTTATAGCAGAGCGGTAAACAGCAGACCTATTTTTTGGAAAACCATTCCAAATTACGGAAAAACCAGGGGCGGCGTAATCGCAACACCTGTGACTTCACCAATTCAGCAGCCTGGCGAAAGTTCACCACATTTAGCTTACGATATTTTTGTAACTGAAACGGGCAATTTTACCTTAAATACCTTTATCTCCCCTACTATTGATTTTAATGGGAAAGATGGATTAAAGTTTGCCGTGTCATTAGACGCGCAACCTCCCATAGTAGTTAATATCAGCAAGGATTATACCTCTGATTATGCCTGGGGACAATCGGTAGCCAACAACATCAAAATTTTTAAAACTCCCCTTGTCTTTAACAAAACCGGAAAACACACCATCAACTATTGGATGATTAATCCAGGCGTGGTACTGCAAAAATTAGTACTCGATCTTGGAGAATTAAAACCAAGTTATTTAGGACCACCAGAAAGCATTAAAAGCACACGACATTAAATTAACCAAAACCATGAGCAACATGATTAACGAATTAAAAAAAATCACCCTTTTTACATCCATTATGGGAATGGCAATTGCCAGCTCCTGCCAGCAAGCAAACCAAAAAGCAGAAAAGGAAACGACAAAGGCACCTAAAAAAACCAGCTACTTATCGCAGCCTATAATCTCCAAAATTTATACGGCCGATCCGTCTGCGCATGTTTTTAATGGAAAAATTTATGTTTACCCTTCACATGATATCGAGACTGGCACTCCGGAAAATGACAATGGTGATCATTTTGACATGAGAGATTACCACATTTTGAGCATGGATAGTGTTAATGGTAAAGTTACCGATCACGGTGTGGCTTTAAGCATAAAAGACATTCCATGGGCCGGCAGGCAACTTTGGGCACCAGATGCTGCCTTTAAAAACGGAACCTATTATCTGTATTTCCCGGTTAAAGATAAATCTGATGTATTTAGAATAGGTGTTGCTACATCAAAAAATCCAGCAGGACCATTTAAGGCTGAACCAGAACCCATTAAAGGAAGTTATAGTATCGATCCGGCGGTGTTTACAGATACTGATGGTACCAGTTACATGTACTTTGGTGGGATTTGGGGCGGGCAGTTGCAACGTTGGAATAACGGAAAATACGATGCAAATGGCTCTAAAACCGACTCACAGAAAGAAAATGAACCCGCATTGAGCGCTAAAGTAGCGAAATTGAGCAGCGATATGTTATCGTTTGATGGCGAAGTGAAAGATGTTCAACTAGTAGATAAACAAGGAAAAGCATTACTTACTAACGATCACGACAGACGTTTCTTTGAAGGTGCCTGGATGCACAAATTTAATGGTAAATATTATTTCACTTATTCAACAGGCGATACCCATTATTTAGCTTACGCGATTGGCGACAAACCTTATGGACCGTTCGTTTACGAAGGCACTTTTATGAAGCCTGTTCAAGGCTGGACTACCCATCATTCCATTTTAGAGATAAAAGGCAAATGGTATATCTTTTACCACGACACCCAGCTTTCGGGCAAAACACACCTTAGAAATGTGAAAGTGACCGAATTGAAGCACAACGCCGATGGAACAATCCAAATGATTGAACCATGGGTTGAATAAGTATAAGTTGAAAATAAGGTTGTTATAGGGAACTGAAGCAATTGATCAAATTAATCCCAGTAATGTTATTATTATCCCTAGGTTTCACGAATTGAGAAATCTGGGGGTAAAAAACACGCAATACAGCGAATAAATGCCCTCCGACTAGGGTGTCAATAACGGATCCAAAAGAAAGGTCGTCATTGCGAGGAACGAAGATAACCGAACAAAGTGAGCTCATGAATACCTTTAAAAAACACATGCAAAGATGAATAATCTTAATGCACACGCTAGTAGCGATCGTTGTAAGATTGCTTCGTCGGCTGAAAAAGCCTTCTCGCAATGACGATAATCTGAGGAGATTTAATCTCTTAAATTCTCCTGTCATTTATATTGATTTTATACAATAAATTAAGCCTATCATTGACATTATTTTACAAATCATTATTAATCAACATTTATCGACTTTCGCATTTCCATTCAGCTAGGCCTTAGCACTGTATCCCCGTTCTACTGACATCCGGCCTAACAAATTTTTCGGACCGCACTACTCAAGCCACCCCACTGACCTCTAAAGAAAAATTTTCAGCCGGCATTTTTTGTTTCTTTTTGATGCCAAAAAGAAAGAGCCCTTCGGCGGCGGCGAGCCGAGGCAAGACCGCTCCTTAAGGCAAAAGAAATCAATTAAACGTCACTCATATTGATTTATACAATAAATTCACCTCAGAGTGATATCTTTTTCCGATTTATCCCTTGGATAAGATTAGGCTGAAAACTATTCTATTTTGCCTCCATCCTAAAATAATCGAAGTCAACATATCCTCCAGCATTTTCAGTTGCATAATTAAACAGTCCGAAACGGTAGCCTATAAAATGGGGAAGCGTATATGACATTTGCAGCGGCTCTCCTATCGGTTTCCAGGTTTTGCCATCAAAGCTGTAAAAAAAATAACCTTTATCTGTTCGGTTCTCAAAATCACATCTTGCTTTGAGATAAACGGTTTGCTGTCTGGCTGGAACATCTTCACCATTTACAGTGCCGCTTTGGGCACTTACCGTTACCACCGTTTTCTTTGACCCTGTATGTTTTACGCCAACCCAGCCAAATTTGCGTTGCAGCAACATCAATCCCGCCTGGTCTCCGGTTTTCATATTGGAAATATCAATTGAAGTGATTGCGGTTGATACGGGCCCAATAGTACGCTGGGTTAATGTATTGCGGGCCAGAAGAATATTAGTATCCAATCTTGAGGTGGTAATCCGTAAAAATCCCGGGCGTTTGGTTAGCGACCAAAACGCATGGTCTGGATTGTGGTTCCATTGCCATACCAGTGGAAGCGCGGGCTCGCCTTTTTTGCGGATAAATTCGTCTGATGCCACAATGCCGGGAATTAAGCCGCTACTAACGGGAAGTTCTAATGTTTCCGGAACTTTACCATCAACACCCAACACCGGCCAGCCATCTTCCCAGGTAACCGGAACTAAATATGGAATGCGGCCAACGGATCCAAAATCTCTAAAAAGATAAGAAAACCATTTTCCTTCTGGCGTACTGATTAAACCGCCCTGCGCAACACCCTTGTCTCTAAGTGCTACCCGCCCTTCATATGGCCCCATAAGTTTGTCGGAACGGTGTACCACAACTGTACGCATCCCATTTCGTGGCCAGGTAATGTTAAAAAGATAATATTTGCCATTGATTTTAAACAGTTGGGAGCCCTCAGCTGGTAATCCGGCTCCCGTACCCGTGGGAAGGCTTGCGTTTTCGATAATCGTTATGGGTTTCGTATCAGGTTTTATTCCAGATAGATCTTCCTTTAATTCCACCAAAGTAATTTTGCCGGCACCGTATACCATGTAAGTTTTTCCATCCTCAAAAAACAGAGAGTGATCATGGAGCGAAGGTTTAAAAGACGTGAGTTTCCACGGGCCTTTTTCGATATCTTTTGTACTGTAGATATACGTTGTGCCTGTGGTACCAGAAAAAGTACTTACATAATAAATACCTTGATGAAAACGAAGGCTACTTGCCCACGATCCCCGCCCATAATCCCATTTTCCATTGGATAAAGTTAATTCGTCAGCATTTCCGAGGGTATCATAGGCGTAACTTACAATTTTCCAGTTTACCAGATCGGTTGATTTCATGATGGGCACACCGGGATTCATGTGCATCGTAGTGCTGCTCATGTAATACACTTTCCCTACTCTGATCATCGAAAGATCGGGCACATCAGCAAAAATGAGCGGATTTGTCGCTTTTTGTGCATCAACACTAGCTACATTTAGCACAAAAAAGAGCAATAATGTAAATAATTTAAGGTTCTTCATACAGGTTAGTCAGCTTTTCAACTTGCGCTGCGTTTATATTTGGTATTCAAAGCTATTCAGAAATATGTAGATCAACGAACCGCTTTGTTCAAATCTATGTTACAAATGTTTTTAATTCAATCCATCCCGTTACAGAAAAACAAGCAAACTAACCAAATGTGCTAGTAAAATTGACGAAATAAAGTAGTTGCTGACTAAGGTTCTCAATAATTTAGCGGCATTGATTGAAATTAACCAAATTTATCTTTTTATGAACCTTAAATCCATCTTAGCCTTCTGCGCTTTTCTGTTTCTTCTTACAACCGCTCAAATCAGCTCCGCCGATGATGTTATAGTCGGTTACCGTCATTTGGCAGATCCTGGCACCCTTGTTTACAACGGAAGAGTTTATCTCTACGCATCTAACGACGATGAGAACTCCTACGATAAAAATAGCGGATACAAAATGAAATCGATCGTTTGCATTTCGAGCAGCGACATGAAAAACTGGACAGACCATGGTGTGGTATTTGAAGCACCTAGAGATGTAGCCTGGGCAGGCAGAACCTGGGCTCCGGCAGCAATTGCCCGCGACGGCAAAATTTTTCTATACTTCGGAAATGGCGGCAATGGCATCGGCGTGGCAACTTCGAGCAGCCCGATAGGGCCATTTAAAGATCCCATTGGAAAAAAACTTGTTGAAACCGAAACGCCAGGTGTACTTCCTGCGCCAAACATGTGGTTATTCGATCCGATGACCTTTATTGATGACGATGGCCAGGCCTATATGTATTTTGGTGGCAACGGCGAGAGCAACGTTCGGGTAATTAAACTTAACCGTGATATGATCAGCGTAGATGGACCTGCAACTTCTATTACTGCTCCTGCATTTTTTGAGGCTTCGTGGATGCATAAGCGCAATGGGATTTATTATTTCTCCTACTCAACCAATCCGAAAGCACAGATGCGCATCGACTATATGATGAGTAAAAGCCCCACAACTGGATTTACTTATGGAGGAATTGTTGCCGCACAACCGCCAAAAAACAATAACAACAACCACCAGGGAATTTTCGAATTTAAAGGACAATGGTACCACGCCTACCACAACAGGGCTGTAGCATACAAATTGGGAATCCCTACAGAATTTAAAAGAAATCTGGCTGTTGAGGTGCTAAATTACAAAGCCGATGGCAGTATAGAACAGGTAACCTACACGGCAGATGGAGCACCACAGGTGGAAGGATTAAATCCCTACATGCGTGTGGAGGCCGAAACGATGAGTGATCAACAAGGTGTTAAAACTGAAACATGCAGCAAAGGTGGTTTAAATGTTACGCATATTAAAAACGGAGATTGGATAAAAGTTAGGGGCGTAGACTTCGGCAAAGGAGCAAAACGTTTTTCAGCTTCGGTAGCAAGTATTGGAAAGTACAATAAAATTGAACTCCGATTAGGCAGCTCTGACGGAAAAGTAATTGGAACACTTGCCGTGCCAAATACTGGTGATGCGCAGGCCTGGAAAGAAGTGAGCTGCAAAGTTGATTGTGCAACGGGAAAACAAGATCTTTTTCTAACCATTAAAGGCGCAGAAAAACCAGAAGTAAATATTGATTTTTGGACATTTTCGGCGAAATAGAATCTCACCCTATGTTTAAACAAAAAAACCTCGCAGGTATTACAGCACCTGCGAGGTTTTTTTCACTAATCAATCTGGAGGAGCTTTTCGCAGATAGTTTAGGTAACATCAATATTTTTCAATATGCTTCAGGCAATGTGTTCAACAGAAACCTGTCTTATTTATTTTTGCTTGTAAATGGCATCATTGCCACTATAATCTAACCATTTAAAAGACGCTGTACTTTTAGTGTTTTCTCCGGATGAAGTACCATAAAGCGCATAAAGTGAGCCGACAAAACCTCCCGCGGTTTCAGTACTCAAAAACTTCCCATCCACTTTATCCTTCAATATTTTCCATTTACCCGGGCTTTCAGCGTACAGAAAATTATAAAGCCCTCGATTAGCTTCTATTTTAAACTGCAGGGTTTTAGCTTTTACCGGAGTTTCAATAATCAAGTCCATACCTTTTGTGGTCCGATTTCCTTTGTAAAGCTGAACGATCTGCCTGCCATCTTTTATTGATTTGCAGATATAGTAAAAATTATATTCACCTTGAAAGATAAGCATCCCTGCTTTTTCATTTGGCTGCGATGCCGTAAAGATCATCTGAGTTGAAGCGCTACCGGTTAAATGCTGCTGTCTTTTACCGATAAATGCCGGATTTCCCAACCCCATACACGTTTCTGGCAGTAACTTCATTGTTAAGCCATTTTCTTTATCTAAACTATACCAGCTGGTATCATTGGTTCTTAGAAACAATAACGATTGATCAAGTTTTTTATCAAAGGTAGTTCTGTAGGCAAAGTTTCCACTTTGTGGCGGGGCAATCTGTTTTACTTCCTTAAAATCAGCAGTATAACTATATTGAACTTCTTTTTGGTCTGGATTAATGATTGGCCAGCCATCTACCCATTTAACCGGCGCGATAAATGTTTCCCTCCCAGTATTATAATGATTGCCTTCATAAGGTCTTACAGCCAGGAAAATCGCATAAGTTTTACCGTCTGGACCATCAACCAATTCTGCATGACCGGTAGAGGTAATCGGATCTTTACGGTTTGGATCTAAATCGCGTTGTGTCAATATCGGGTTTTTCTCATAAGGAACATAAGGTCCGGTGGCTTGCTTACTTCTTAAAATTACCTGTGAGTGATTAACGGAAGTACCTCCTTCGGCAGCACAGAGATAATACCAATCGCCACGTTTAAAAATGTGCGGTCCTTCAATCCAGACCGGTTTTTTGCTGATGTCTACCCCACCATTTACCAGCTGAACTTCTTCACCCACTACTTTTAAACCCACTGGATCAAATTGAAAAGTACGGATGGTTCGGTGCCCCGGATATAGGGGTTTATTATCTGGTGCATCGCTGTTATAAACGATGTAGGCTTTGTCCTGATCAAAAAACAGTGACGGGTCAATCCCTCTCACTTGCGGCAACCAAACGGGATCACTCCATGGTCCTTCAGGTTTTTTTGACGTCATTACAAAATTTCCGCGCTTATCGATATTGGTACAGGTCATATAAAATGTCCCTTTATAATAATTGATTGAAGGTGCAAAAAGCCCTCTCGAGGTACGATCACCGAAAAAAGTCATTTGTGATGGGCGATCGATCACATTGCCGATCTGTTTCCAGTTTTTTAAATCTTTGCTATGGAACACCGGAACCCCCGGAAAGTAGGCGAAGGTTGAATTAACAAGGTAATAATCGCTTCCCACTTTGGTTACACTGGGATCAGGATAAAACCCTGCCATAATCGGGTTTGTAAATTTAATTTGTCCGTACGAATAGCCAGTATAAAGAAAGGCGATCAATAGAAGAATTTTTTTCATAAAATGCACGTTGGTTATGCTCAAAACTAACATCTACAGCCTTACTTGCATGAGCCATTTGTTTAAAAGAAAGCTCCAGATGTTTGTTTTCAACCTGAGTTCGATTGATAGAGTCATAGTAAGTATTTTACAGCCGCTTTACGTCATGCGATCGTCATGCTGTCCCGAATGTTCGGGATCAGCATCTTTCCTGCCATTAAGACCCTGAAATGAATTACCTTCGGTGAGCTTGTTAAGGCTAGGTTTACTGCGTAGCTTTCCACTGCGCTACCATTGACGTTATATTGTAATTATTTAAATATGAATGGTTTATGACAATTTCGCATTTCCGTCCAGCTAGGCCATAGCACCGTCTCCCCGTTCTACTTAAATCTGGCCTAACAAATTTTTCGGGCTGCACTGCCCAAGCCAACCTACTAGCTTCGAAAGAAAAATTTTCAGCCGGTGTTTTTTGTTTCTTTTTGACGCCAAAAAGAAAGAAGCCTGTCCGGCTAGGACTAATAAAACACCCCGTCCTGCGGACACCCGTCTGAAAGAGGGGAATTACATATCGCACAAGATCAATAATTAAATGTCATTTATATTGATTTTATACAATAACTTATCCGTCAGGATGACGGCACCAATACTAAAATACCTAAAGAATGGCCCTAAAAGCCACATTGTTAATCGAATTCAAGTTTCTTAAACAAGAAATATACTGAGATGGATTTTAAAGCTTCACGCGTTTATCTTTTCGTTTTACATTGATATATTCGGAGGGAAGCATATTAAACTGCGCTTTAAAAAGCTTCGAAAAATAGCTTGGTGTACCAAAACCAGTCATGTATGCGATCTGTGCAACATTGTAATCACTTTTCTCCAATAATTCTACCGCCCTTTCCAGTTTTACGGATCTAATGTATTCGATTGGTGTTAAACCGGTAATTTCGAGCAGTTTGTGGTAGAGAGAACCCCGGCTCATGCCCACATGCCTGCTGAGTTCCTCTACTGAGAGTTCTGGATTGTTAAGCTTCTCATCAATATACTGAACGATTTTATTTAACAACTTAACTTCGCTAGACTCAATTTCGATTTCTTTAGCCTGTACCTGTACCTGTTTAGAATACGCATTTTTTACCGAGCGATTAAACAACAATAAGTTGTCGATTTTTGCATGGAGAATATCAAAATTAAAAGGCTTGGTGAGGTAGTCGTTGGCACCAGATTTCAGGCCTTTAACCTGATCCTCTTCTCCACTGATTGCGGTTAACAGGATAACTGGGATATGACTTGTTCTTTTGTCTGCCTTTATTTTCTGGCTTAGCTCAATGCCATTCATTTCCGGCATGCTGATGTCGGTAACAACTAATTGCGGGTGCCCGGAAAGCGTTTTCTGCCATCCTTCTTTACCGTTTGATGCCTCTATAATATGATAAAAAGGCTGCAGACTATCTTTTAGGTAAAACCTAAATTCCTCATTGTCTTCAACCAAAAGGATTGTGGGCATCTTGACCTCATTAGTTGTTGATTCAGTAACGGATTCATCCAGTTCTTCGTTCGTAAAACTATAGGCTGTATCATCAACCTCCTGATCATTTTCTTCATCCACTATCTCAACTGGCATCGAAACCAAAAATGCTGTTCCTTTTCCAAGTTCACTTTCTACGGTAATCTGTCCACCGTGCAGTTCTACAAACTCTTTTACAATCGACAACCCGATTCCACTGCCTTGATTTAAGATAGAACTCACATTGTTATCCATAAAAAAACGATCGAACACCCTATCTTTACTTTGATGTGCAATGCCTATCCCTGTATCAGAAACCTCAATACAAAACACAGGCTTAGTCTGATCGGCAGCGGATCTTAGGAACATGTTAAGAGATACTTCCCCACCTTCTTTTGTAAATTTAAATGCATTAGAAAGCAGATTAAATATAATCCTTTCCATTTTATCCTGATCAAAATGCGTTTTCAGTTTTTTAATATCGCTGTTAATGCTAAGTGAAATTTTCTTACGTTCCGAAAGATCCTGGAATGCTTCTGCGGCTTCACTGATAAAAGTAATGAGATCGGCCTCGTTCAGGTTCAACTTTAGTTCCTGTTCTTCCATTTTTCTAAAATCGAGCAGTTGATTGACCAGATTTAACAGTCTCCGTGCGTTTCTACGGATCATCTTTACCTGACCGGCTACAGCAGATTCCTGTTTAACGGCAAGCAACTTATCAACGGGTGCCAAAATCAATGAAATCGGCGTTCTAAACTCATGACTTAAATTGGTGAGGAATTTGATCTTTTGTATATCCAATGCATGGGCACGTTCTGCATCCTTTCGCTGCTGTAGGATCCTTTGTTCTGCATTGATCTGGGCTTGTTCAATGGCAAGCTGCTGTTTGATGCGCTGAATGCCCCGTCGCCTAATGGCAAATAAGATTGTACCAATTAAGACTGCATAAAAAACATAAGCATAAATCGTTCTCCAAAAGGGTGGTTGTATATGAACAGAAATTGAAGTGATTTTATCACTCCAAACCCCGTCATTGTTACTTGCCCTTACCTGAAAAATGTAATCTCCCGGGTCCAAATTTGTATAATATGCTGTTTTCTCTTTACCAACTTCATTCCAGCCATCATCCAAGCCAACAAGGCGATAAGAATAGTGGTTTTGTTGGGGCGCTGTGTAATTTAACGCTACATAACTAATTGAGAAATTTTGCCCATAACTCAGTTTAATTTTTTTTGCAAAGCCAATTTGCTCTTGAATAGGTGATTTTTCACCAGGAAGTACAACAGTATTGGCTACCTTTAATTCGGTAAGCAGCACATTTGGAACCACATTATTGGTAGGCAATTCGAGCGGATTAAAATAATTGAAACCGTCTTGGCCGCCAAAATAAAGCTCACCATCTGAAGTACTGATTCCCGAACTCAATATAAAAGGACTGTCTTGCACTCCATTGGGACGTCCGAAATTTTTTATTTTTTTTGTTTCTGGATCAAGACAACTGATGCCATTATCGGTACTGAACCAAATCAGTCCGTCTCTGCCTTCCAATATTTTGTAAACAATAGCATTAGGCAAGCCGTTTGTTTCGTTAAAATTGGTAAATTTTCCGGTACGGCGATTGAAAAGATCGAGCCCTGCACCATCGGTTCCGGCCCATATATTCCCCCTACTATCACATAACAAACTCAATACCACATCATAAGAAAGCCCACAAAATGCATTTCGATATACTTTCAGCGGTAATGACATTGACCCGGATGCAATAAACCGGCTT
>CAMLDJ010000003.1 GCA_946478755.1 uncultured Pedobacter sp.
CGTTTGATTGGCAAAATAAAATCAAAGCACCAAAAAATGCCCAACTCGTTTTTTCAGTAATCGGTTACAAATCACGTACAATCTCTGTTGAGAACTATAAACCAAATGCAGAAGGTGTGTATACCATTTCTGTGACCTTGAAAACAGATGATGGCGTACTGGAGGAAGTGGCCATTACCGGATTCGGAAATACGCAGCGGAAAGCCAGCATGGTAAGTGCCATCACTACCGTAAGCGTAAAAGACCTAAAAACACCATCTTCCAACTTAACGAATGCGCTTGCAGGTCGTGTGGCAGGGATAATCGCTTTTCAAGGTAGCGGCGAACCGGGATTGGGTACAGACAATTCCAATTTCTATATTCGAGGCTTATCCAGTTTCGGAACAGGAAAGGTGGATCCTTTAATCTTAATTGATGGGGTCGAGTCAACTTCAACCGATATGGCCCGTCTACAACCGGATGACATTTCCGATTTTTCTGTCTTGAAAGATGCCGCCGCGGCATCAGTTTACGGTGCCAGGGGTGCAAATGGCGTTGTATTGATCAACACGAAAATGGGACAGGACGGTAAGCCTCAATTTAACTTCAGGGTAGAAAACCGAATTTCTAAAAATACAAGAGATTACGAGTTCGCCGATAACATCACTTACATGAAGGTGGCAAATGAGGCCGCACTCAGCAGGACCGCAAACGGCATTGAGCCCTATTCACAAAATAAAATCAACAGCACCGCTGCCGGAGAAGATCCTTACCTTTATCCGAACAACAACTGGCTTTCACAGCTCGTTAAGGATTATACCATGAACCAGGGGTATAACCTGAACATTACGGGTGGATCTACAAGGGCTCGCTATTATATCGCCGGAACCTATAACCGGGATAATGGAAATTTGAAAATAGATCCGCTTAATGATTTCAACAGCAATATAAAGCTGAAAAATTATTCCATCCGTTCCAACGTCGACTTCAATGTAACCAAGTCGACCGTATTGATACTAAGGATGTACGGGCAATTTGATGACTACCAGGGACCAATTGGCGGTTTTAATGATAAGGGTGATCGCATCTCCGGTGGAGAGCAAACTTTCAGGAATGCATTAAGAGCAAATCCTGTGATGTTCCCTGCCGTTTACCCTTCGGAAAAATTGCCGTTTATTGAACACCCCCTTTTCGGTTCTGCGCAAACCAGGAACTCTGATCTCAGTTTGAGTTCGACCATGTATATCAATCCCTATGCGGAGATGGTGAAGGGTTATCAGGTATACAAGACCTCTAACCTGCAGCCGCAAATTGAGCTGAAGCAGGATTTAACTGGAATAACTGAAGGGCTAACCGCACGCGCCATGGGTTATTTAAGAAGGGTATCCTTTTACCGTGTCAACAGAAGTTATGTGCCTTTCTTTTATTCGGCCATTATCAACCCACAGGACCAATCTTATAATTTAGTCGCCTTAAATGACGGTGGTACCAACTCACTTAACCCTGTAGGAAGAGAATTCCTGGATTATAATCAGGATACTAAAGAGATCGATTCTCGGCTGTGGCTGGAAGGCTCTGTCAACTACAACAGAATGTTTGATAAACATTCTGTGGGTGGAATGCTCGTTTCTTACATGTCTGATTATGAAAATGCGAATTCAACTTCCCTTATCCAGTCGCTACCGGCCAGGAACGCGGGTGTTTCCGGGAGGTTTTCTTATGGTTACGATGATCGTTACCTGGCGGAATTCAATTTCGGGTACAATGGATCTGAGCGTTTTGATCTGCGCAACCGCTGGGGATTTTTCCCCTCTGCAGGTATCGGATACAGAATCTCCAGGGAGAAGTTTTTTGAACCCTTACTCAACGTCGTTTCCAGCCTTAAGTTAAGGGCTACTTACGGGATTGTAGGAAATGACGCCATCGGAAACAACGGTGATCGGTTTTTCTACATGTCAAATGTCAGCTTAAATAATGGAGGATTCGGCGCTTCTTTTGGCCGAAACGATGGTACTCTTGTCTATAGCCGCCCAGGTGTCTCCATCTCCAGATATGCGAATTCAGACATCAGCTGGGAGCGGTCAAAACAACTGAACCTTGGGATGGACGTTACTTTTGCCAATTCCTTCGACATCATTGTTGATGTTTTTAAACAAAACAGGACAAACATCTTGCAGCCGGCTTCCAACATTGATAATGCTGCTGGTTTAATGGCTATACCGTATTCCAATTTTGGAGAAGTGTCTTCAAAAGGTCTAGACCTCTCTGCCAATTATCGGAAAAACTTTTCAAATGGTTTATGGATCAATGCAAGAGGAACCTTCACTTATGCTACCACCAAAATTGAGAAGGTAGATGAAATCCCTTATTCCAGCGATTTATCTTATTTATCGAGAAAGGGAGCAGCCATTAAGCAGGAATTCGGTTATGTCGCCGAGCGTCTTTTCATAGATGACGAGGAAGTAGCCAATTCTCCGGTACAGTTTGGCGACCGTACCTTAAGAGGTGGTGATATTAAATACCGTGACATCAACAACGATGGATTGATCAATTCCGACGATCGGGTAGCCATTGGTTATCCAACTGAACCGGAAGTTATTTATGGTTTTGGATCCAGCTTTGGCTACAAGAAGTTCGATTTTAGCTTCTACTTCCAGGGTGCAGCCCGCTTTTCTTTCTTTATCAACGCTCAGCAAATCCAGCCTTTTTATCAAAATGCAGGATACCAGACAGGATTGTTGAAGGCGATTGCAGATGACCGCTGGTCGGAAACCAATGGAAATAGCTACGCACTCTGGCCGCGCTTAAGTACACAGCGGATCGAAAACAATGAGCAGATTTCTACCTGGTGGATGAGAAACGGTAGCTTTTTGAGATTAAAAAATGTAGAAATGGGCTATTCTTTTAAAGATATCAAAAAAATCAAGATAAAAACTGCCCGTTTGTACTTTTCTGCTACCAATCTGTTCCTGTTAAGCAAGTTCAAACTATGGGATGCAGAAATGCGAGGGAATGGCATGAACTACCCGCTACAATCACTCTATAATTTAGGCATACAGGTTAATTTATAATATAATACCGACAAGAAATGAATAAGAAATACTTTTTCAGCAAACAACTGGCCCTTATAACGGTCCTGCTGACCTTAGCTTGCAGCATTTCGGCCTGCAAAAAATACCTAGATGTAGTGCCCGATAATGTCGCTGTTATTGAAAATGCTTTTAAACTACGTAATGAGGCCGAGAAGTACCTGTTTACCTGCTATTCCTATTTGCCGAAAAATGGTGACGGCTGGTTCAATGCAGGGATGATGTCAGGGGATGAAATCTGGTTACCTCAGAACGACAAAGCACATTGGCATCCCGCCTTTCGCATCGCACAGGGAGAACAGAACAAAGACAACCCCCTTTTTAATGAATGGGGTGGAAGTTTAAAAGGAGGAGACGGACGGTTTAATTACCTGGTCATGTTCAGAGGCATTCGTCACTGTAATATTTTTCTTGAAAACATAGAAAACGTTTCCAAAGTGCCTGATCTGGGCATCGCTGAAAGGGAACGCTGGATCGGAGAGGCACAGTTTCTAAAAGCCTACTACCATTATTACCTGTTGCGCATGTATGGCCCAATTCCGATCATTGATAAGAATGTGCCGGAATCAGCCACACCAGAAGAGTTGTATTACAAAAGGATGCCGGTAGATGAATGTGTCAGTTTTATCGCCGATTTGCTCGATGCAGCTGTGAAGAAACTCCCGACCAGGATTACGGATGAGAACAACCAGCTGGGCAGGATCACCCAGCCCATCGCCTTAGCGATAAAAGCAAAACTTTTATTAATGGCTGCCAGCCCATTATTTAATGGCAACAGCGATTATGCAGCTTTTAAAGATAAAGAAGGAATTTCCCTTTTCAACGTAACCTTCGACAGCAAGAAATGGGAAAAAGCAAGGGATGCGGCTAAAGCTGCTGTTGAGTCCGCTGAGCAAAACGGGCATGCGTTGTATGAATATAAAAATGACGTGCTGAATCTGAGTGCGGAAACTAAGACCCAACTCAACATTCGCAATGCCATTACTACCAGATGGTCGACCGAGCATGTTTGGGGACTCTCCAACAGCTATTTCGTGAACGAGGCATTGTGCATGCCGCCATTGGCCAGGGGAGCAAATGTAGACCGCTTCCAGCTGCAGGGTGTATGGGCTGCGCCGATTAAGATTGCTAAAATGTTTTATACCAAAAATGGCGTACCTATCGAGGAAGACAAAACACTGGACTTCGCAAATTATACGCAGGTCAGAATGGCTACCACTGCCGAGCGTTTCTACATAGAACCAGGATTAACAACCGCCAGGCTTAACTATGATAGGGAACCTCGGTTTTATGCAGACCTCGGCTTTGATAATGGAATGTGGTATATGAAGGACGGTCTTTCTACCGGAAGTGATGTGAACGGCATGTACGTACAATCTAAAAATGCACAGAGATCCGGTGTCGGACACTTTACCAATTGGAATGAAACCGGCTATTTTATTAAAAAACTGGTGCACTGGGAATCGACAACAAACAGCAACAACAGTCCGACTTGGAAAAGTTACCCATGGCCGGAAATCAGGCTTGCTGACTTGTATCTGATGTATGCAGAGGCACTGAACGAGGCAGAACCCGCGTCTGCAACGGCCATCACTTATCTGGATATGATCAGGACCAGGGCTGGATTAAAGGGCGTAGTGGAGTCTTGGACGACATATGCGAAAAATCCGGGTAAATATGCAACGCAGGATGGCCTGCGTGACATCATTCGCCGGGAACGTTTAATCGAACTTGCTTTCGAAGGTCAGCGCTTTTGGGATCTGCGCAGATGGAAATTATCTGCAGAAGAGTTGAATAAAGACATCACCGGTCTTAGCGTATTGGGCAAAACGACAGAAACCTACAACATTGAAAAAAATATATTCAGTCAGACCTTTATTGCACCTCGTGATTATTTCTGGCCGATAGGTAACTATGAAACTAGAAGAAATCCTAAACTGGTAGAAAATCCAGGTTGGTAGTTTATAATTTAAATAGTCAAATCATGAAAATACAAAGATTAATTAATTATCTATTTCTGCTGGCACTGGTAACGTTTATCATCTCCTGCAAGGAAGAAGAGCTCAACCAACCTTCTGGTGATGGAACTGCACCCGGTCTGGTGAGCGACGTACGTGTAGAAAATCTAAATGGTAAGGCGCGTATCACCTACAAGTTGCCTCAGGATAAAAACCTGCTTTACGTAAAAGCGGTATATAAACTTCCAAACGGCACAAACTTCGAAGCCAAATCATCTTATTACAGAGATACAGTAGTGGTCGAAGGTTTTGCTGATACCAAAGAACATGAAGTCCTTTTGTATTCTGTAAGTCGAAATGAAGTGGCTTCTGAACCCTTAGTGGTCAAAGTTAACCCGCTCGAAGCTCCGTTTCAGAAAGTCTTCAGCAGCATTCAGGTCATCAATGCTTTCGGTGGTTACAACCTAAGTGCAGCCAATCCCAGCAAGGATAATGTTTCGGTGTTGGTGATGCGGAGAAATGCTTTCAAACAGTTCGAAGTAGATAACTTTAAAAGCATATTTACACGTTCGGATCAAATCCTTTCTAAGATCAGGGGACTGGATACGGTGACTCAGGAACTGGCCATTTTTGTGAAAGATAAATGGGGCAATAGTTCTGATACTTTGTATCAAAACATTAAGCCGATTTATGAAGCGAAGCTGGATCCAACCAAATTCAGAACTTTTGTGATGCCTGGGGATGCTCCACAGGTAACGAATGGTTCAAGCTTACAAGCGGCTTGGGATGGCAAGCTCGGATGGCCTTTTACCAGCTTCACCCACCAGATCAATGGTGGCGTTGGACCACACATGATTACATTTGACACCGGGGTATCTTCAAAACTAAGCCGCGTATGGATCCGTCCATATCCCGAAGGTACAAGGTTCTTTTATCTGACTACCATGAAAAGGTTCGAAATCTATGGATCTTCGAGTCCTAATTTGAATGGTGCGCTGGATGCCAGCTGGATCTTGCTGGGCAGCTATGAAGTTAAAAAACCATCTGGCCTTCCGCTGGGAAATGACAATGCCGAGGATCAGGCGGTCGGTGCAGCTGGATTTAGCTGGGAAATAGACCTTACAGCACCAAAAGTACGCTACTTGAGGATTCGCTGTCTGGAAAACTGGGCCGGAGGTACCGCACAGAGTATAAATGAAATTGAGGTTTATGGCGCTGCGCAATAGGCTAAAATATGCTAACCAATTAATCTTTGATCGTATGAACTATACATTTCGAAAAAATATAAAAGTAGTGGTCGCGCTTACCGTGGTTACTACGCTCTCCAGCCTGTTGTTTTCCTGCTCAAAATCGGATGACTATAAAAAATATCAAGCCGAAGGCGAAATCCTTTATACAGGAAAACTGGATTCCATTAAGATCAATCCGGGTGATGGCAGGGTCCAGATCAAGGGACTGTTAAAGGCAGATCCCAAAATAAAAAAAGTAAAAGTGCTTTGGAATGGAGGTAAAGACTCGATCGAGTATGCGGTCGACATGACTACCGATCCCCGCGAGTTTAACAAAATCTTTCAGATCGAGGAAGGGATTAAAAGCTTCGTTATTTACACTTATGATATAGATGGAAACAGGTCGGTCGCAGTAAATGCCATTGGGACCATTTACGGGCCGCGCTATACCAATACATTGACCAACCGACTAGTCAGCATCGCCTCTGCCAGTACAGGTAAAACAGATATTGACTGGCTACCGGTTGATGCGGCTTCAGGGGCTTTTGCAACAGAGGTCAGTTATGCTTCAACAACCGGACTAAAGACCATAAGGGTTCCAACTGCAGTGGAAAGAACTACCTTGACCGATGCGGATCCAACTGCTGCGTCTTTCTCCTATCGGACTTTGTATCTCCCTCAAAAATCCAGTATCGATACTTTTTATGCCAGTTATACGCAGATTGGTATTTTCAAGGAAGTGACTGCGCAGTTCCTGGGTAATACAAAAATGCCTTTTGCAACTTCAGTTAAAGGAGATCGCTGGGGTATCCCAACAGTATGGACCATCAGCAATTCAGTGAAAAATTTCACGCAATCGCCGGGTGTAACTTATGGTGGTGTAGACGGCTGGGGGCCTCACCTGGCTATGGAAGCGGGCTGGTCGGCGAATAACATGGTCACCATTGCAAATGGTAAAATTTATCAGAGTCCTGTTTTGCCGGCTGGACAGTATATTTTTGAGATGGACATTCCAGGTTGCACCAATGGTGGAGACTTTTATACCGTAGCTGCTGAAGGTGATGAAATTCCAAATACAGCGAATATCGCTTCCTCATTAGCCTATGCCAAAACCAATGCAACGGGAACACATAAAATTAGCTTTACGTTAACTGCAGCTAAGAAAGTATCCCTCGGTTTTGTAGGGAATTTAGAAAATAAAGGGGCTAACGACGGTACATTCTGGAGGATCAGTGAAGTCAGGTTAAGACAACTTGCGCTAGTTAATTGATAAAAACAAGTAAGTATAAAAGTATAAACTTCCATGTTGCTGCTTTTCTCCCTTTTTCGCATTAGTTAGCGCAAAAACAACGATTGGGAAATCCAAAGATCGTTGATCAGGGAAAAGAAAATCCCATGTCACTTTATCTTCGCAATCGTCAGCAAGGTGCCTCCCCCTTGCTGACGATTTATGCAAATCTGCAAGTACGAACAGTTCCATAAGCTATTCGATATGAACCCGATTACATCAAAAAAATACCGTAAAAACTTTTCAAATAAGCTTACGCTGAACCATACAATGAAAAAAAGGTAATAAAACCTGTTTTTACCCCGCTAATATTAGCTGTTTACCCCCTTCAAATCTACTAAAAACCCTCGAATTTAGCATTCTCAACCGAACAACACTGGTAGATCGGGCTGTGCGCACAGTGCCTCAATCAGCGTGAAAGTTGAACAGATAATTTCTAACCAAATATAAAATCAACATGAGAAAAGTTATACAAAACGTATCTTCTCCGTTTTGGCTGGTCACTAAAAAAGTATTTGTGGTAACCGCAGTAAATGCACTGCTGCTTTCGGCCCAGCCGGCACAAGCTTCTGCAATGCTGACGGTAAACACGACGGCATTAAATGTACGTCAGACGGTAGTGAGCGGAACGGTGTCCGATGAAACCGGTACCGCATTGCCTGGAGTAAGCGTGAGGGTAAAAGGTACAGCAACGGGAACCATGACCAATGCACAGGGAAAGTACAGCATCAATGTTGCGGGCGACAATGCCATCCTTGTGTTTAGCTATGTCGGCTATACTAGTATTGAACTTCCGGCCGCAGGAAAAACTGTGCTGAACGCCAGATTGTCCCCCGACGCCAAATCATTAAGCGAACTGATCGTTGTAGGTTATGGCACGCAAAAGAAGGAGACCGTAACCGGCTCCATTTCTCAGGTTAAAGGTGCCGACCTGGTTAAAAGTCCGCAACCCAACCTTTCCAATGCACTCGCAGGAAGATTTTCTGGTGTGATGATCAATAACAGGGGCGGGGAACCAGGGTATGATGGTTCAAACATCACGATCCGGGGACAGGCGACGACAGGAAGCAATAGCGTTCTGGTGGTGGTTGATGGTGTTCCAGGACAGATTGGAGGACTGGAACGTCTGGATCCGAATGATATCGAAAGCATATCTGTATTGAAAGATGCTTCCGCGGCCATCTACGGAAACCGTGCTGCAAATGGGGTAATCCTGGTGACCACTAAAAGAGGAAAGACCGGTAAGCCAACCATCAGTTATAGTTTCAATCAGGGCTTCAGCTCACCAACACGTGTACCGAAACTTGCAGATGCCGCTACCTATGCGCAGCTCATGAACGAGATCAATTATGATTCAAATCCTGCCGGAGGCCTTAATCAATCTTATAGCGAAGCGCAGATCCAGAAATTTAGAGACGGATCTGATCCCTTGCTTTTTCCAAACACAGACTGGGCCAAGACCGTACTTAAAGATGTCTCTACACAAAATCAGCACAGCTTATCTGTAAACGGGGGTACCGAAGACGTTAAATATTATGTTTCACTAGGTGCCATTAACCAGGATGGACTTTACAAAAACGGGGTAACCAGCTATAAGCAATACAATTTCCGGTCAAATATTGATGCAAACATCAGCAAAAGGTTGAAAGTAGGGCTATCCCTTGCTGGCAGGGAAGAGAACCGCAAATTCCCGATTACCGGTGCAAATGATTTGTTCAGATCAATTTATCGCTCTAAACCTATTGTTGCTGCATTTTATCCAAACGGATTGCCTACAAGAGGTATAGAAGGTTCAAATCCTGCCGTATTGGTAACGGATCTGGGGGGTACCAGCAACAATCCTACACAGGTGCTCAATGCCATCCTGAAAGGCAGCTATCAGATACCTGGCCTTGAAGGCTTGTCAGTAGATGGGTTTTTCGCGGCAGATAAATCCAATGTATTTACCAAAACCTTTAATAAACCTTATTTATTGTATGAATATCAGGCATCGAGCGACACCTATACTTCCGGCATTTACGGAGGGAATAACAATAAAGCTACGCTTAAAGAATCTCAGCGACGCGAATCGCTGCTCACTTCAAATATTAAGCTAAATTTTGCACGTCGTTTCGGGCGGCATGACATCAATGCCTTTGTAGGATATGAGCAAAGCAAAAACAATCTCGAGTATTTTGATGCAGAACGCTTCAATTTCCTCTCTACTCAATTGCCCGAGCTGTCGCAGGGGGGTACTGCAGCGGCAGACTCCCGGAATTCCGGCTATAGCTCAAACTATACCAGGAAGAGTATCATCAGCAGGTTAGCCTATAATTTTGACGATAAATACCTTTTGGAAGCGCAGCTTCGCCGCGATGGTTCGTCTATTTTTGCAGAAGGCAAACAATGGGGAACTTTTCCTTCCGTTTCTGCCGGCTGGCGCATCAACAAAGAAAAATGGTTTAGCGAAAAAATAGGGTTCTTTGATGAACTCAAACTGAGAGCTTCGTATGGTTCCCTGGGTAATGACAATGTAAACGCTTTCCAATATTACGATAACTATATCTTGGTAGGCAATGGCTTTGTCGCGCAGGCACCAGGAGGTTCAGCATCCATCCAGCAAGGCGTGGGCCTGTCAAAATTGGCCAATCCACAGATTACCTGGGAAGTATCAAAAAAGCTGGATGTCGGGATTAATGCTACATTCCTTAAGCACTTTACCTTAGAAGCCATCTATTTCAAACAGCAACGTTCGGATATTCTCGCAGCACGTAATGCTTCTCTTCCAGGAACATCAGGTATTGTTAACCCGTATAATGATAACAGTCCGACTTATAACCCGCTGGTTCCTTCCGAAAATATAGGTAAAGTGAACAGTGAAGGTTTTGAAGGTACGCTCGGGTACAATCACCAGGGACCTGAATTCAACTGGGGGCTGTCTGGTAACTTTACCTACGCGAAAAGCAAAATCATCTTTATCGACGAGGCATCGGGTACTTTAGCGCATCAGAGACAAACTGGAGGGCCATTAAACAGCTATTTGCTGTATAACAGCATCGGGCTGTTCCGTTCACAGGCAGATCTGGATAATAATCCTCATGTTCCTGGTGCAAAGGTGGGTGATCTGATCTATGAAGATTATAATGGTGATGGTGTCCTGAATGCAGATGACATGACCAGGGCAAAATATGGCAACATTCCGCAAGTCACTTATGGTTTTAATTTCAATGCGGCTTATAAAAATTTCGACCTCTCGATATTGTTTGCGGGCCAGGCACAGGTAAGCCAGTACGTATTGCCCGAATCCGGTAGTGTCGGAAACTTCTATAGCAGCTGGGCAGACAACAGGTTCAGTCCTTCCAATCCGAATGGAACTTATCCGAAGGTTACCGAGCGTGCCTCAAACTCCATTAGTGGCGGCAGCTACAGGAATACTTTCTGGCTCAATAATGCGGCCTTCCTTCGTCTTAAAAATGTGGAGTTGGGTTATAACCTGAAAGGCGATTTTCTATCGAAGATCAAGGTTTCTGGAGTAAGAGTATTTGCAAGTGCATTCAACCTGTTCACCATCACTAAAGTAAAAGATTATGATCCTGAAGGCAGCAGCGAAAGCGGACAGTTTTATCCTCAGCAAAGGATCATCAATCTAGGTGCAAACGTTAAATTTTAATTCTTGTCAAAATGAAGTACAAATATAGCATACCAGTTTTTATTCTACTAGGCGGTGTACTGGCACTGGGTTCATGTAAAAAAGATGATCTGAATGTTGTCGCAACCGACAGGATACCAACCAATACACTGGAGACAGATACAGCCGTATTTGAAGCCTTTGTCGTGAACAGTTACATTGGTACCAGGCTTCAGAATAAGGAAGCTGACGGAACGAATCCGGGATTCGGCCGTGGCTTTGAATACAGCATGTGGAGTTCGTTAACAGACGAATCCATCTATAATAATGACGACGATACCTGGTTGGTTCAGCGTGGACAGCTTGCTCCCGAAAACCTGGGGGCACTTGGCGTATTGTGGGGCAGAAGTTACCGCGGTATACGTGAGTGTAATTATGCACTTAGCGTGCTGTCAAACATTCAAATGAGTGCAGGGCGTAAAAGCAGGCTCGAGGGCGAATTGAAATTTATCCGGGCTTTCCGCTACCAGGACCTAATCAGGAATTATGGCAGGGTCGTACTGATGGGCGATCGGGTACTTGGTTTAACAGATGATCTGCAGGATCCGACCTTATTTCAGCGCGCAACCATGAAAGAAGGTATTGATTATGTCGTTGCCCAGCTGGATGATGCCGCAGCAAAATTGCCATTGAACAATACTGATAGCTGGCAGTTGGGTAGAGCCACCCGGGGAGCCGCAATGGCATTAAAATCCAGGCTGTTGCTCTATGCGGCTAGTCCGCTATATGCCGCCGGAACTTGGGAAGCTGCGGTTACAGCAGCCCAACAGGTGATTAGCCTTAACAAATACCAGCTTTATCAAGGTGGTTACGGGAACATGTTCCTGATCAATGAAAGTGAAGAAGTCATCTTCGAACGCCTGTATACCAAGAATGCCAACCATGTGCACCTGGAAATTGCAAACGGACCAAATGGCTATGGGGGATGGGCAGGGAATACCCCTACCCAGAACATGGTAGATGCCTACGACCTGACCAACGGTTTACCGGCAAATACAACCAACCCAATGTATGATGCAGCCAAACCTTATGATAACCGTGATCCCCGTTTTGCAGCAACAATCCTATACAATGGCGCAGCCTACCGGGAGCGTAATGTAGAAACATTTATTCCTGGTGGGAAAGACAGCAGGGATGGAAATGACAACTGGAATACAACAAAAACCGGTTACTACCTTAAAAAATACATGAATGATGCTTATCCGCTGCAAAACCCATGGGGTAATGCTGGTTTCCAACCCTGGATCTATATCAGGTACGCGGAAATCCTGCTCAATTTTGCGGAAGCCGCAAATGAGGCCTATGGTCCTGATGTATTACCTCCGGGAGCGACCATGTCTGCCCGTCAGGCGGTCAACATGATCCGTTCAAGAGCAAGTGTAAATATGCCTCCGCTATCCGTGGGTATGAACCAGACCGACATGCGTACGGCCATCAGACATGAACGTCAGATAGAGCTTGCCTTCGAAGAACACCGTTTTTATGATGTCAGAAGATGGAAGATAGCAGAAGTAACAGAAAATGAGCCTTCCCGAGGAGTGATCATCACCAAAAACACCGATGGTACTTTCAGCTATGCGCCTAAGGTGGCATTAGACGGGCGTAAGTTCGAGGTACAGCACTATTGGCTGCCAATTCCGAGGGCTGAAATTTTGGCTTCAGGAAATAGACTGGAGCAAAATCCTTTTTACTAAATCAAAGCAAGCGGGAATGCACAGTCCTTTCCCGCATGCTCCTCTATTGATATCAAATAAAATCATCGGATATGTACAAGAGCCGTTTATTTAAGTGCGTCGTTGCTTTGCTCATCAGTTCAAACCTGGCAATCGCCCAGCAGGCCAGACGGATAAAAGTAGATATAGACCTTGGGCACCCTGCCCAGGTGATAGAAGGGTTTGGCGCCTCAGATGCCTGGACCTGCCAGTTTGCAGGACTATGGCCAGAAGACAAAAAGACCAAAATGGCAGATCTGCTGTTTAGTACGAAAATGGATAAAAACGGACAGCCGCTGGGCATAGGTTTAAATTTTTGGAGGTTGGGCATTGGTGCAGGTAGTGCCGAACAAGGTAAAGAAAGCGATATACGTGATCAGTGGCGCAGACAAGAGTCTTTTCTGAAGCTCGATGGAACCTACAACGAGCAGGCGATGGCCGGAAACATCTGGTTTGTAAATGCTGCGAAAGCACGCGGGGTAAAGAACTTTGTTGGCTTCGTCAACAGTCCGCATGTACGCTTCACCTTAAATAAAAAAGCCTATTCTTCAGATGGTCTTTGCAATCTGGACTTTAACAAACTGGATGCGTTTTGCGAGGATTTGGCGGCGCAAATTAAAATAATTAAAGAGAAAACAGGAGTTGAGTTCAATTATGTCAGCCCGGTAAATGAACCCCAATGGAAATGGGATGAGCACAAACAGGAGGGCTGTCCCTATAACAATTCCGAAATTGCAGGGCTCGTCAAGGGATTGTCCAAAACCCTCGATAAACATCGGCTGACAACAAAAATACAACTGGCGGAAGCCGGTCAGCTTGATTTCCTGTATGACAATGGGAATCTTTCAAAAGGCAATCAGGTAAACGATTTCTTTAACCCCGCTTCTGCAAACTATATTGGGCAGCTCAAAAATGTAGACCGGTCTATATCCGGACACAGTTATTTTACGACTAGCCCCGATCAGCGGGCAGTTCAGATCCGGTCCGCCGTAGCAGCAGAGGTAGCCAAAATTAAGGGCTTGCGCTACTGGATGTCAGAGTATTGTGTCCTGGGAGATAGCCTGATGAAGGGCGAAGGCCGGGATTTAAATATCGATCCTGCTTTGTTCATCGCAAAGTTAATCCATAATGACCTCTCTATATCTAATGCCAGTAGCTGGCAATGGTGGCTCGCGATCTCTTCCGGTGATTATAAAGACGGACTGGTCTATATCGATAGAAACCAACAGGATGGAAATGTATATGAAAGTAAAATACTTTGGGCACTGGGAAATTACAGCCGTTTTATTCCTGCGGGAAGTATGCGGCTTCCCGTACGCAGTGATGCCGGCAATGAGGTCCTGATCTCGTCTTACATCCATAAAAAAAAGTTGATCACCGTAGTGGTCAATACAAGTAATGAAGCCCTGCTGGTCTCCCTGAATGCGGAAGGGAGGAGGCTTAAAAAGGCGATGACTTATACCACTTCAGCGACTTTGAGCCTCGCCCCTTTAGCTGCAGACACGAAGGAGGTCAATGTGCCAGCCAGGTCAGTAAAAACAATCATTAACGATTGAAACAAACTGTCGCCGGTAAAAACCATAAAATTATAAATGAAATGCTATACTGATGAAACTACTGAATTTAATTTGCTTGTCCCTCGTGTTGCTATTGCTGGCTGGCTGTGGTAAAAAGAATGCAACACATACTTTTGAACTCGGAGATAACGACTTTCTGCTTGATGGAAAACCTTTCCAGATTATATCCGGTGAAATACATTATCCCCGGGTGCCCAGGGAAGCCTGGAGGCACCGGATGAAAATGGCAAAAGCCATGGGACTCAATACCATCGGGACTTATGTGTTCTGGAATGCCCATGAGCCCGAAAAGGGCATATTTGATTTTGCTGGTAACAACGACATTGCCGAATTTGTAAAGATCGCTCAACAAGAAGGTTTATGGGTTATTTTACGGCCGAGCCCTTACGTATGCGCTGAGTGGGAATTTGGAGGTTATCCATACTGGCTTCAAAATGAGCAGGGCATGAAGGTAAGAAGCAGGGAACGACAATACCTGGAAGAATACCGCAAATACATCAACGAGGTAGGTAAACAGCTTGCGCCGCTACAGATTAACCATGGTGGAAATGTATTGATGGTACAGATTGAAAATGAATACGGCTCCTATGGTGCCGATAAAGAATACCTTGACATTAACCGCGAGATGTTTATTGATGCGGGGTTTGACGGTATTCTTTACACCTGCGACCCGCAAAAGGATCTTAAAAACGGACACCTGCCCGGTACGCTGCCTGCAATTAACGGCCAGGATAATCCTGTAATTGTTAAAAAAGAAATCCGGGGATTAAATGCTGGTAAAGGCCCATTCTTCATAGCGGAATGGTACCCGGCATGGTTCGACTGGTGGGGTACGCCACACCATAAAGTTCCGGCCGAGCAGTATACCGGAAAGCTGGATTCGGTTCTGGGCGCTGGCATTTCCATCAATATGTATATGTTCCATGGTGGCAGCACACGCGATTTCATGAATGGGGCAAATTTCCGCGACAGCATACCTTACGAACCTCAGATCAGCAGTTACGATTATGATGCACCACTTGACGAAGCTGGTAACGCCACCGATAAATTCATGAAATTCAGGGCGGTGATCGAAAAGCATTTGCCTGCGGGGACAAAGCTGTCGGCTGTTCCTACTGCGAAACCAGCAGCAGCGTTGGATGCGATCCATTTTTCTGACGAAGTCAGTATTTATGACTACCTGGAAAAAGCAACGCATAGCAGTCAGCCATTGACCTTCGAAGATCTGAACCAGGCCTACGGATATATGCTTTATCGCACAACGATCCCGGGCGGAAAGCAGGGGATGTTAAAAATAGACGGCCTGAAGGACTACGGGCTGGTGTATGTAAATGGGAAGAGACAGGGAATCTTAGACAGGCGATTGAACCAGGACAGTCTGAAGATTGATTTACCGCAAGGGAAGGTTACCCTGGATATTTTAGTGGAAAACATGGGAAGGATTAACTACGGACCATTTTTACTTCAAAATAAAAAAGGGATCACCGGGCAGGTCACTTTAGCCGGTGCTGCCTTAAAATCCTGGGAAATGTTTTCTCTGCCCTTCAAAACACAACCAGAGAAAAAGCAGGGCAGCAAAGCAGCGAAAGGGGATGAGCCGATGTTGAAGCATGCTGAATTTGAGCTTCAACAGGTGCAGGACACCTACCTGGATATGCGCAAATGGGGTAAAGGTGTCATCTGGGTAAATGGCCATAATCTTGGTAAATATTGGAGCATCGGCCCTCAGCAAACGGTTTACCTGCCCGCGGAATGGTTAAAGAAAGGCAAAAATCAGGTGGTCGTACTTGATCTTTATAAGTTCGATCAGCAATTGCTGACCAGCCTTGCTAAACCAATTCTTGATCAGATCGTTGTGCAGTAGCGCCATCAATCCGCTGCAGGTTCAAGAGCGCTGCGGGTGTTCTTCTATGTATTCCGTCATAGATTTTGCTTAGCAAAACTGGCGGGGTACATAAAATTGGCTGATAATACGTAGTTTCCCCTGCTGTAAACCGTATTTTTTTGAAAACGAAAAGCCGACAGATTTGTTTTTATATCAGCTGATATAAAACATATGAACATAAACAACTTAATGGTAAACCTTCCTGAAGATCTTTCCGGAAAGAAAATACTTATCGCCGGGGGTACTCAAGGAATCGGACGTGAAATCACCCTAATGCTGGCTGGTAGGGGAGCAAAAGTAATCGTTTTGGGAGATTGTCAGGCAGACCTTGACCGCACCATGGCAGAACTCCGGCTTATGGGACGGGAGTCTGATTGCTATGGGATGGTTGCGGACCCGGCCGATCAGATGGACATCAACATCATCCTTACCGTTATAGACCGGCTCTTCAGAGGGGTAGACATCCTGATCAATAATAATATGTTTGCTTTTCCTCATTATGCAGGTGAGGGGGACAAGCATGTAAAAAACATGTTGTATTCAAAGTTGCAGGGACAGTTTAAGTGCAGCAAAGAGATCGCTGAACGCATGCACAGAAAAGGTTCGGGTTTTATATACAACATCAACACCCTGGATAAAGATTTTCAACATAAATACACAGACTTGTATCACACTGCGGAAAAGAGCTTCAGAAGTTTCAATACGAAGCTGCAGAAGGAAGTGTCGGATAAGAATATCAAAATCAGCTTATCTTCCGTATAGCAGAACAAGATCTCCAAGAAATGCACCGCTGCTTTCGTTAAGCTCATGGGCTTTTAACCGCCATTTCCAGTTGTTTTTAGCAAAGGCCGGCACGTTCATTCTTGCCTGGGCATCCTTTTTCAGAACGTCCTGCATCGGAACGATTGCAATGTTTGCGATGGATGCGTATGCCATCCTAATCATCACTTTGTTAATGTTCTTCCCGGAAATTTTAGTTCCCAGGTATTTCTGTATGCGCATCCTTCCTTCTTCATCCAGTTCCTGTTCAAACCATCCCAGCGTCGTATTGTTGTCGTGGGTGCCTGTATAGACCAGGCAACGATCATGTTGATAATTGTGGGGGAGATGAATAGAATCTGGTGCATCCGGTCCGAACGCGAACTGCAAAACTTTCATGCCTGGCAGCTTCAGCTGTTCTATAAGATTGACGACCTCAGCGTTGATGTCGCCGAGATCTTCAGCAATAAGTGGCAGTTTACCGAGATGCTTCTGCAGGGCAGAAAAGAGCGCCATCCCGGGACCCGGTTTCCATTGGCCAGGCTTTGCTGAGGTACTGTTTGCCGGTACTTCCCAATAGGCAGAAAAGGCCCGGAAATGATCCAGCCGAAGCAAATCATACAATTCCAGATTCTTTGCGATCCGCTGAACCCACCACTTATATTTTTCCTTTGCCATTGTTTTCCAGTTGTACACCGGCATTCCCCACAGCTGTCCCTCTGCATTGAAATAATCAGGAGGAACACCGGCCATGCCTTTCAATTCACCATTCGGGGCAATGAGGAATAGTTGTGGATTTGCCCATACATCTGCAGAGTCCAGCGCGGTATAAAAAGGGAGGTCGCCGATGATCTTAATGCCCAGCGCTTTCGCCCTTTGTTTTAACTTTGCCCACTGTCCAAAGCAGATATATTGCGTCCATTTAATCTGGTCCAGCAAAAGACGGTGCTTATCGCTGAACGCTTGGAGGGCATTGGCTTTCCTGTATTTCAGGCCTTCCGGCCAGTCGAACCAGGCTTTTTCCTTGTGTCTGGATTTAATCACTTCATAAAGCGCGTAATCATCAAGCCAATACGCTTCCTTCCGGCAAAAGTTGACAAAAGCACGATCCGCGATCTTAGAGCTATCCGTCTTTGCACCATATTGCTGGAAGGCTTTAGCCAGCAGCAGACCTTTTTCTTTTTCCACTCCCCGGTAATTCACCATTTTCCTGTCTATATGTGCATGACGGTTCAGATCCGCTGTGGTCAGCAAACCTGCTTTAGCCAGGTCGTCTGGACTGATCAGCAAGGTGTTTCCGGCCATGACAGAACTGGCACTGTAGGGTGAATAAGCTTGTTCCTCTGCGAGTGGGTTCATGGGTAATACCTGCCAGTATTTCTGGCCTGCTGTAGATAAAAACGTTAAAAAGTTTCGTGCCGATGGACCAAAATCGCCTATGCCGAATTCCGATGGCAGTGAAGAGATATGCATCAATATTCCAGCACCTCTTTTTCGTTCCTGCTGTTTAAGATGCAGTACAGCCAGGGGAACATCGCAAAAAACAGCCTGCAGTTTAATGACCCCGTCAGCCTGACCAGTAAGATCTCTAAACACATCCCGGTAAGTCGCAGCTGCGTCTGCCGGCAGGTGTACTTCGGTATCTTGCCAATCGGCTTTGCCAATCTGGTCTGCATTCGCATCCAGCATTGCTGCGAGATTTACGGGTAGTAAAAAAACAGCCCAGTCCCGCTGGTACCTGCGTGCAAAGGCAATTACATGTCCAGCGTACCGGCCTTTAACGATTAGTGGAATATATAAGCCTTCTGAAAAGAGCAGAGGGTTTTCAAGGCGGAATTTCAACAGGCGATGCAAAAAATAGAGCTTAATTCTGCCATCTGCTGCCTCCTTCCACAAGCGATCCAGGTCTGCCGGCTGCTGATCAAAATACTTCAGGTATTGCTGCCTTGTCCGGTAGTCTACCGGGCGTCTGTTGTCCGGATCAACCATACTCAGGTCCCATAACTCCGTTCCCTGGTAAGTGTCTGGTATACCCGGACTTCCGAATTTAATGAGCAATGCAGAAAGGGCGCTGATCCTGCCCAGCATCGTTACTTTTTGCTGAAAGCGTATAAAATCTTTCCAGAATTTCCGTTTTTCATCCAATAGCTGCTTTACAAATTCCCGGGTATGTTCTTCATAGTCCAGATCCGGGCTTTCCCATTCCGAATTTCGCTTCGATTCGCGCAATGCCTTTTCTATATATTCCAGCAGCCGGCTCTGGTAACTTTCCAGCTCTTCTTTTCTTTCCGAAAAAGTTGCTACCAGGCTCTGGTAAATAAAATATTCATCATTGGCATCCGGCTTTCCCTTACTTTTAAGTTCCAGGTTCAGTTCCTGCCAGTACCTGACCGTATCAATCCATTCCTTTCTAAGGTCGGTAAGCACATTCAGGCGGGCCCGGGCATCCTCACCCCGTTTTGTGTCGTGAGTAGCCGTTGCATTTAAGGTCAGCGGCCAGGCCTCGTACCGCTCTACTATAGCTTTATGGAAGTCATCCACCGATATTCCAAATACCTCAGGTGAATCGCCCACCTCATTATTTCCGATAAACCTGTTAAACGTATACATTAAAGTGTCTTCCACCCCTTTAGCCATTAGTGGGCCGCTAAACTGCATCAGTCGCTGATAAAAGAAAATATCTCCATTCAATAGAGCTTCCCGGAGTGGGTTGAGGTAAGGCCGGTATTCGGCTTTATCTTCCAGCTCGCTAAAAATCCCTTCCAGTAAACTGAGTTCGTTTTCAGGCAAAGGATGGGCATGGCCATAAAGGCGATATACCGGGCAGCGGACCAATAATTCAGCCAGGAGCGCCTTACACATTTCGAGGTCATGTGGGCCATATTGCTGCGCGTCAATCGATCCCGACTCAAGCAGTAATTGAAACAGATTCTCCAGCTCGCCCTGCATATAGCTCATTAGAAAGGCACGTTTTTTCTTGCGGATCTCGTCTTCAACGGGGCGGTTATATTTGTTTATTCCTTTATAAAAACTGTCAAATTTTTTCTCTGCCTTTTGATTGGTAAAAAGCTGGTTTACAAGGCCCAGGTAGTCATAGCCCGTAGTTCCTTGTACAGGCCATTCCCCCAGTAAAGTTTCTCCAGGCTCCAGGATCTTCTCCACGACAATGTAAGTGTCGTCGCCACAAAGGGTTCTTAACCGGTCTAGATACGTTGCCGGATCAAATAAACCATCTACATGGTCTATTCGTATCCCCTGAAATATACCTTCCTTTACCAGTTCTGCGGTTAGCCGGTGATAGGCATCAAAAGTTTCCTGTTGCTGCATGTTGAGGCAAATGAGACTGTTAACCGTAAAGAAGCGGCGATAATTGATTCGTTCATTGCTTTCCTTATAATGACAAAGCCGGTAAAACTGCTGTGCGGTGATGGATTCAAGTGGGGCATTC
This sequence comes from uncultured Pedobacter sp., assembly GCA_946478755.1. Next base: position 20,592 of record CAMLDJ010000003.1, read on the forward strand.
ACATCGGTGTCCAGCCTCAGTGGCCAGATGCTGTCGTAATATTTCAGGTACCAGGCTTTCTTTTTTTGTACCAGTTCCAGTTCGCCCCTGGCGATGACAGCATCCAGATCGTCACCTAAAAAGGGGGCCATCAGTGGATCTTTTGACAGATCTCTAGAAGTGATGTCAAAGTATTTCCTGTAGCGAGAGGCTTCCCCATATTTTAGAACATCCATCAGCCAGGAATTATTGGGATGGAAAGCCATGTGATTGGGTACAATATCCTGCAGCCAGCTCATGTTTAATCTTTTCAGGCGTGCTGAGATCTGCCTCAGTTCATCAATTGTCCCTATTTCTGGATTGAACGCATTTGGATCCAGTCCGTCATAGCCATGCATGCTTCCCCGTACCGCCGCAAAAATTGGCGATGCGTAGATTGTCCTTATCCCGAGATCATGTAAATAGGGGATGATGTTTTCGAAATCTTTAAAGGTAAAACCGCTATGAAACTGTATGCGGTAAGTCGAAATAGGATCAAACATATTCAGCGGAATAAGCAATGAAGGATTCTGGTTGTATGATTATCTGCTGATCTGCCTGAACCCGATCAGGCGCAGTCTTAGGGCCATCCCAGCGGGAATCAGCAGAATCAGTGATCTTTTTTAAGTTTTGTAAATAGCGGGGGACGGTTAAGCTATGGGCAGTTGCGGAAAAGTTCATGAAGCAGAGCACCAGTGCTTTGCTGCCGGTAAGGCCTCTTTCGAGCAACAGGCAGTTTTTTTCTGTGAATGCGGAAGCATGACATGCATTTCGGTCGCCGGCTGATAAGACCACGTGTGTTTTGCGCCATGCGATCAGCTGCTTATAGTACAGGAACATCTGCTGATGGCCGGGCACATTTAACAGACTCCAGTTTACCTTTGAAGCGGTAAAAGTAGCTTCGTCCTGAGGGTCTCGTACCTGGCCTTGGGTATGCATTGCTGCAAATTCCGATCTGCGGCCTTCCCTTACCTGCGCTATCAGCTTGGCATCACCATGACTGATAAAATAAAGAAACGGATTGGGCTCCGCCCATTCCTCGGCCATGAACAGCAGGGGCAAGAAAGGAGAAAAGATCACCGCTGCAGCCAATAATTTTTGCATTTCGAAGCTAAATAATGTGCTGCTGCGCTCACCAAGCATTCTGTTTCCTATCTGGTCGTGGTTCTGGGAAAAGACAACAAACTGACTGCCGAGATGCTGGGCTGATGCTTTACGCCCGAAAGTCTTACCACGTTCTGCAGAAAACATCCTTGTGTATACGTAAGCGTCGGTATATGATTTGGCCAGCTGCGCTATTCCGGAAAAATCGCTGTAATACCCCTTTTTTGGTTCACCAGCCGTTACCCGCAGGGCGTGATGAAACTCATCTGTCCACTGGGCATCCATTCCAAAACCGTTTTGTTCCAATGGGGATATGTACTTAGGGTCGTTCAGATCGGACTCTGCAATCAGGTAATGAGTCTGTCCGGTCATAGCCATCAGCTCATCCGTTTTTGCACGAATTTCCTGTAGCAGGTGTACCGCACTAAAATCTTTTATGGCATGTACCGCATCCAGACGCAATGCGTCAATATGAAAGTCCCTGAGCCACATTAATACATTTTCTACCACAAAGTCACGTACGGCATCACAGTCCCTGTCGTCGTAATTAACGGCTGCTCCCCAGGGGGTCTGATATTTATCCGTAAAATAACTGCCGTATTCCTCAAAATAACTGCCTTCCGGGCCTACGTGGTTATATACCACGTCGAGCACCACCGCGAGCCCTTTCTGATGACATAAATTGACCAGCTCCTGTAGACCTTTTGCTCCGCCATAAGCGCTTTGTACGGCAAATGGGAATACACCATCATAGCCCCAGTTCCTTGTTCCCGGGAAGGCAGCCACCGGCATCAGTTCAATTGCAGTGATGCCAAGTTCCAGCAGGTGGTCAAGATGTGCAGCGACGCCTTTAAAGTCGCCCTCAGCGGAAAAGCTGCCCGTATGTAGTTCATAAAAAATATAATCTTTTAAGGGGATGTTGGTCCAGTCTCCATCTTGCCAGTCGTAGTCCAGGTCGACTGCCAGGGAGGCCTCATGCACACCGTCGGGCTGTCCCAGTGAAGCGGGATCTGGAAGCTGCTTTTCGTCGTCCATTAAAAACCAGTACCGGCTGCCTGCAGAGATCTGATCGGTTATGACAGACCAATACCCGTAATTTCCCTTTTGCAGATCGATGTTCAGGTCGCCCGACAGGATACCCATCCGATTGGCCTTTGGTGCCCAAACTTTTACGACAGCCTGTTTTTCTTTGTTAAGATTTACGCCTAGAGTTCTTTTCAACATATCCATGCCCAGGTTAACTTGCCGATTTCAATACTACAACTGTTCTGCCTTCTACGGGTATTGAATCGCCTGGCCCGTAAGCCAGTTTCTGACTGTCCGGGTTGCCGGCATCCAGTACAATTTCCCATTTACTCCCGTACTGCTGAGCCGGAAGTTTATATTGCAGGGGTTCATGATGGGCGTTGAAAATCACATAAAAGCTGTCGTCGGTTATGGTTCTGGCTTTGTCGTCCAGCCCTTTAACGCCTTTGCCATTCAGGAAAACGGCGAGCGACTTCGCAAAATCTTCTTTCCAGTTGTGTTCTTCCATTTCATCTCCTCCGGGCAGGAACCATGCAATATCTTCTACTCCTGTGCCTTTTATCGGCTGACCCAGGAACCACTTTGTTCGGCAGAATGCAGGGTGGCTTTTTCTCAACTCAATAAGTGCTTTGGTAAAATTCAGCAGATCATGATCTGCTTTGACCCAGTTGAGCCAGGAAACCTCGTTATCCTGACAGTAGGCATTGTTATTTCCCAATTGCGTTCGTCCCATCTCATCGCCGGCAACGAGCATCGGAACACCCTGAGATAAAAATAAGGTAGCCAGCATATTCCGCTTCTGCCTGTTTCTCAACTCAATAATACCCTGATCCGAAGTTTCACCTTCTGCCCCATAATTACAGGAACGGTTATGATCTTCACCGTCCATATTGTTTTCTCCATTGGCTTCGTTGTGCTTTTCGTTGTAAGATACCAGGTCATGTAAGGTAAATCCATCATGTGCGGTAATGAAATTGATGCTTGCTGTCGGGCTTCTGTCATCATCCTGATAAAGGTCAGGGCTTCCCGTAAAGCGGGATGCAAATTCACCCAGCATACTTTCTTCACCTCTCCAATAGTCTCTTATGCAATCCCTGTATTTTCCGTTCCACTCTGCCCAGCCCGGAGGAAAGTTCCCCACCTGATAACCGCCTTCGCCGATATCCCAGGGCTCGGCAATCAGTTTAACCTGTGAAATTACAGGATCCTGATGGATGATGCTGAAAAATGCGCCGAGCATATTTACCTCGTCCAGTCCCCGCGCCAGGGCAGAGGCCAGATCAAAGCGGAAGCCGTCTACATGCATTTCTGTGATCCAGTAACGCAGGCTATCCATCATCAGCCGCAGGACACTCGGGAAATGTGCATTCAGGGTATTGCCTGTTCCCGTATAGTCCATGTAGTACCGCTTATCTTCAGCAAGCCTGTAATACTGTGCATTATCGATCCCCTTAAACGATAAAGTAGGGCCAAGATGGTTACCTTCGGCAGTATGGTTATACACGACGTCAAGGATGACCTCAATTCCGGCCTTGTGCAGGGCCTTAACCATATCTTTAAACTCTTTAACCTGTCCGCCAAGCGTGCCACTTGAAGAGTACCGGGTATCTGGTGCAAAAAAACCAATTGTATTGTAGCCCCAATAATTACTGAGACCCTGTTCAATCAGCCGCCTGTCGTTGATAAACTGATGAACAGGCATCAGTTCAATGGCTGTAATGCCGAGCGATTTCAGATAAGACAGCATCACAGGATGTCCGATTGCTGCATAGGTCCCCCGGATCTCCTCCGGAATATCGGGGTGTTGTCTGCTAAGCCCTTTCACATGGGCCTCGTAGATAATACTTTCATGGTAGTTAATCCCCGGAGGCTTATCGCCCTCCCAATCGTAATACTGGTCAACCACCACCGCCTTTGGAACAAACTGAGCACTGTCACTATCGCTAAAGGCCAGGTCATCTTCGCTGAGTTCATAGCCGAATAAAGAATCGTGCCATTCCACCTTTCCGGAAATTGCTTTTGCATAGGGATCTATCAACAGCTTGTTTGCATTAAAGCGATGTCCAAGATGTGGTTCATAGGGGCCATGCATGCGATATCCATAACATGATCCAGGCGAAACGCCGGAAATATATATATGCCAGATCTGCCTGCTTCTTTCTTTCAACATTACAGACCGATATGGCCCGGCACAATCCTTCCCAAACAAACATAGCTCAACCGCTGTCGCATTACTTGCAAAAATTGCAAAGTTCACGCCCTTACCGTCCCAGGTAGCACCGAGTGGATACGGTTTACCTGGGTGTATCTCTAATTCAATCATTTGTCTCTTTACAGTTTTTCCTATTAACCTTTACAGGATTGTAAATGTTTTGGCCTCAGGAAAAAGACCAGCTAAACCGGTTGCTCAAACGGGCGAATCTGAACACCTATGCCATATGGGACGCAAAAAAATACAGACAACCGGTTAGGTTGTCTGTATCTATGGCTTAGGTTTCAGACTGCCAACTCAAATGGCGAGCTGCACTACAATAACCTCAATAAATAATTAGGCCTTTTGTATTTCGGTTGAATACCAGTGTTAGGCCTGGTTGGCTTCGCTGTCTCTTTTCCATTCAAATCATCATGATCTGCCTTAACCATTTCCTTTAATCTGGCGCTGTTGTCCAGTTTTTTCGCTACTGCGTCTATTTCCATAAATCTCGATTTTACTATGGAAACGCATGAAGCGATAATTTGTTCATAAAAACGCTAAAAACCGTATTTACCGGCTCATGGGCACGTAAGATTGGCAAAATACGCAACATATACTTAATCACCGAAGGGAGTTGTGCTTTTTGGTTTTATATCAGCAGATAAACAATTTGCGCCTATATATGTTTATATCCGACCTGGGGCATGCTAATCAAAAGACATTTTTAAATACTGATCGATTTGTTGCAGGCCATAAAGAATTAAATTCTTGAACATGATAAATGTAATAATAGCGGAAGATCATAATATTGTTCGCAATGGCATTAAGATGCTGCTCCAAACCGATAGCAGTATCAACATTATTGGTGAGGCGACAACCGGGGCTGAGGTGATCAAGTTGATGAGCCATCCTATTAAAGTTGATGTTTTGTTGACCGATATTCAGATGCAGGAAATGGATGGCATCGCTCTAATCAGTAAAGCAAAAGCCATTGATCCCCATACCGCGGTAATCGTGCTTTCGATGCATAATGATGTCAATTATATAGATCAGGCCTTTGCCGAGGGAGCTTCTGGCTATCTCCTGAAAGAATGCAATACAGATGAACTTTTATTTGCAGTAAAACAAGCCATGGCCGGACGGAAATACATTTGTATGGATCTGTCTGTAAAATTATTGGGTCTTGCTGCCCAGCGCACCTCAGTTGCGAATGCGAGGCAGCATGTAAATGCCGAATTTTCAGAACGGGAACTGGAGGTCTTACACCTTATTGCTGAAGGACTGACCAATGATGAAATGTCAGATAAGTTGTTCCTAAGTAAAAGAACAGTAGAGGGGCACCGCCAAAGCCTGCTCAATAAAACAGGATCTAGAAATACGGCAACCCTAATCCGGTTTGCTGTTCGCAATGGTTACCTTGACTAAATGCCTATTTCCGTTGCACTGTTATACGCTGGTTTCCTTTGACCAGGAGGGACTATCCCGCCCGTTTATGTCTCCATTTGGTTAGCAGTACACTTGCTAGTCCGCTGAATGTCGTGCGAATATGGAAGGAAAAAACCTCCATGGCAACTAATTTGTAAAGTCGCCTGGTATCTTTATCAGATCCGATCATTCCAGGCATGGTAAAAAGGGCAATGGCAAAGGCATAATCGATCAGGCCGTGCAGCTTGGGTCTAATGGGTTTCGTATTCATAGTAGTGGCTATTGATTGTCATAGTAAAAACAAAACAAGTGCCTGAACTCGAGAAAAAACTACCTGTTTTTGAAGTTAATTACCTGTATCAGCAATTTCCTGTTCTATTTATTATACACCGATCTTTTAATCAAAAAGCTGCTGCTCGTCGGTATAATAGGTCTTACGGCTACTCTTTTTGTCGACCATAATCTTTGCCCCACTGGGGCTCTTCTGTGCCTGAGGATTATGAATTTTTAAAAAATCTCTTACCTCACCACTTAACTGGTCGGGGTGCTGTTTTTTAATTTGCTTGATCGCAGAACGCAGCACTTCATTGATCGCTTTATGCAACGCATTGACGCTTTGTTCCGGAATGGCTTTGGAAATTGAAAAGGGGGAGATCTTAGCGGCCCATAAGATCTCATCCGCGTAAGCATTTCCAATTCCCCTGATTAACTTCTGGTCAAGTAGTACCTGTTTGATCGATGATCGTTTTTTCGAAAGTACGGCTTTAAGGTAGGCTGAACTCATTTCTTTAGCCATTGCATCCGGAACTTCGGTCATCTGAGGATCAAGCGTGGGCGTGGCGCTTTTCTGAAAATCCGTTAGTGCAAAACCTTCCTCACCCTTTTGATGCCCCAGTTTAGATCTTCGCTCGGCTTTTGTGGGGATTGATAGATATTCCAGCTACCTTCAATTCAGGAATGGACATTGTCTTCGCTATGCTATGATAACCCTGTTATAATATTCCATGATTCGATCAAAGCAGATCTTTAACCACTCGGTATAAATACCGGGGTCAGATTCGATATCGTTAGCGAGGGTTTGCATATCAACATATTTGCACGTAGCCACCTCTACCGGGTCTGGAACGGGTAACAGATCACTTATTCCAAAAAAAACGTGGTCATATTCATTTTCAGAAATTCCATTTCCAAGTTCTGCATGATAGGTAAAATTGAACCCGTAAACAAGTTTACATTCCATACCCATTTCCTCATGCAATCTCCTATGGGCTGCATTAAATGTTTGTTCTCCCAATCTTGGATGGCTGCAACAGGTATTGGTCCATTTTCCGCCGGAGTGGTACTTATCTGCGGCCCTTTGCTGCAAAAGCAGTTGTCCTTTGCTGTTGAAAACAAAAACAGAAAATGCACGGTGGAGCTTCCCCAGCAAATGGGCCTCCATTTTAGGCATTGTGCCGATCATGTTATCGTGCTCATCTACCAGGATCACACTTTCAGTATCCGCTACTTCATTCATAAGATTCTCTCAATTCTTGTAGTAAAGATAAGCAAGATAAATTTCTGCCCCACATAAAAGATCTGCCGGCATGAAAACGTTCAGCATATTGCTAAACCATTTTGGATTCAAATGTGTTACCTATGGTATTCAATTCCACTGTTTATGAACCTGAAAAAATACAGCGAAAAGCGTGATTTTGGTAAAACAGCCGAGCCGAGAGCCGGAAAGCCAAAAGCCACTGGTCAATTGCAATTTGTCATTCAAAAGCATGATGCTTCAAGACTGCATTATGATTTCCGTTTGGAAATGGAAGGCGTTTTAAAAAGCTGGGCAATCCCTAAAGGGCCTTCTACCGATCCCAAGATCAAACGCCTGGCCATGATGGTAGAAGATCACCCCTTTGATTATAAAAACTTCGAAGGTATTATTCCCGAGGGGGAATATGGAGGGGGAACGGTAATTGTCTGGGATAAAGGAACCTATGAGCCGATAGAAAAATTCAAGGAAAAAAAAGCCCAGGAAAAACATTTGCTAGAACAATTGGATGCCGGATCGCTGAAAATCGTGCTGCATGGTAAAAAGCTTAGAGGGGAATTTGCGCTGGTCAAAACCCATGGGATGGGAGAGAACAGCTGGCTGTTGATCAAGCATAAGGACGATTATGCGGCTACGGGCGATATCACGAAAAAAGATAAATCTGTCCTGACCGAAAAGACCATAAAGCAGATGGAAAAAAGCAGTGATAAAATCTGGAAAAATGGCCAGGAAGAGGAACTGGAAAAGCCCGAAGAATAAAACAAGCGGCTAAAAACTGATGGTGATAGTGGTATTGCCCCTGACGATGTACTCGAGATTCCCATTTTCTACAGGCCTGGCTTTTATAGGGTCTTTCTCTCCTTTTACCCGGATCTCAATTTCCGGAATTTTCTTTAGTGATGTTTTTACGAGCATCATCCGGCAGCTGATTCTTTCATCGCCTAGCACTTTAAAGGTGATGTTCTTTCCCTTTTGGCCATTAAATCCTAAGGTAGGGTAGTCGGTGTAAAGCATGTATGGTTTACCCGGTATCTGCAGGTAGTGGCGTGGAAGGATACCGAATGCGTTTCCTGCCCCATAAACTTCCTGTCCAACTGTCCCCGATTTCAGCCAGCCATCCTGAAGGTCTTCCAGTGCTATCCAAAGCTTGGGATCAACTTCGCCGATTTTGGGTTTTTCTTCAAGCATATTTCCAGGCAGCATGGTCGGATAATAATAAACTGCGCGGTCTATCAGGTAGCGGATGTATTCAGCGATAAGTAGTTTTACAGAAGGTAATATTGCTACACCTTCAGCATGTTTCAGGTAATCGTGGAAGGCGCAAAATACCTCCTGTTCTTCATATACTGCCGTGTAAGGCGCATCGTTGAGCGGGTAGAGTGAGAAAAACTTAGGAAATTTCTTGCCGAATCCGTAGTTGCAGTCCCAAAGCTGCACGTTCCGGAATAATCCTGCCAGGCACATATAGCTGAGCTCAAGGTACAATTCATTGCTGGTAATTTTATAGAGCCTGAGCAAAGCACCAGCTGAAAAAGCCGTATTGTTGGCCTGGTAAAAGATTTCAAAGCCATAACCCTGCAAAGTTTTAGCAGCCCGTTCTGCTTCATTTAAGTAACGTTTTTCCTGGGTAAGTTCCCAGGCCTGAAGCATCACATGTGCATAAATACCGGCCACATCTTTTTCTCCGCCTTTGCCTTCCGCGGTTTCTGCTTTGATGACTTCCAGGGTGTCCATTTTATAGAAGACCGGCCACTGATATTTAAAGTGATGCGCCACTTTGATGGCAAAATTCAGGGAATCCAGGAAAAGCCGCGTTGCTATTTTGTCGCCCTTTAAAGCCAATCTGGAAAGGTTCAGCAGGGGATGGTGCAGGTACCAGGAGTCCATGACCTTTGGTACTTTCTGCTCTTCTTCGCCTTTAAGCTTATCTTCCGCTGCCGGCAGCCAGCGCATAATGGTGCCTAGCTTTTCATCGTAGAAACATGATAAGTTTTCTTTTATGGTTTTCATCACTGGTAGCTCCCCTTTGCTCCATTCCACGTAATCGACCAAGGGAAGCAGTATAGCCAGTTGTACCATGATCTCGGGCGGGGTCTCATAGTCACTGACATAGGCATTGAAGTATTTGTGTCCGGCTACCTGCGACCAGCAACCGGGGCTATCGATTAAGTCTTTCAGGCCTTTATCCAGGATATCCGGCCAATGTTGATAATTGGTGTCCGGCCTGGGCATCAAGAGATAAATATCGGCTAGTAGGTCCAGGAATAAACGCATAATTTCAGATTCCAGATCCGGTACCTGATCGCTTAAAGCTACAAAGGCATCACAAATGATTACTTCTTTACCGGCCTTAAGTGGTTTTTGAGCAGCAGGTAAAGAAAAGCCTAACTCAGGCCATTCGCCTCCAACCGAATCGCCGAGCGAAGTTTCTGTTTGATCGCAATAATCGTTTAATGCAGACAAATTCTGGAGGTAAAACAGGGTAGCGGATTTCGGCCTGGTCTCGGTAAGGTACAGGAAGCCGGTACGGGTGCCGAACTGACTGGCATGGATCTTTCCTTCGGTTTGTTCAGCGTTATCCTTATTTCCATTAAACAAAATGTCCCTGGGCCAGCTGGGGATGATGAGATCTTTAGATGGAACCAGGCTGGTCGTATAACGTAGTACCGGAAATTGTTTGCTGTCATCTATATTAATACTAATCCTTTGCTTGCCGATGGCCGATGACAAATTCAGGTTTATGCTTTGTTGACCTTTGGTTACTTTTATCACCTCCAGATCAGTCCCAGGGCTGTAAGCGGTACGGAAGACTACACGCCCACTGGCGGGTAATTCAGTTTGTATCCAAATGGAATCCGAGGTGGCGATTACTTTAAAATGAAAGTCTCCTGAAGTGTAATTGAAAATAGCAGAGGTTTGATCCGCTAGTTCAGTACTTGCTGATACGGCCCAGGGTGATAATGCATTCATAAAAATAATTTTAAATTTTAATTAAAATCCCTGTTAACAACTCTTCAAGGGCCGCTTTTGTTTTATCTTTGTATTTCCTTGCCGGGACCTTTAATAAGCTACCATTTTGCAGCTTCTTCTAAATCTTTGATGATGATCTTGCCCATCTTCATCATTGCATCCATTACATGTTTTGCTCTCTCCATATCCTTCTCCTGCAGCAGGTGTCTTAAAATTGCCGGAGAAATCTGCCAGGATAAGCCAAACTTGTCTTTTACCCACCCGCACTGTGATTCTTCGCCGCCTCCGGCGGTAAGATTTTTCCAGTAATAGTCAATTTCTTCCTGTGTATTGGCTTCAATCGAAAAAGATACCGACTCATTAAACCTGAATGCGGGGCCACCGTTTAACAACATGAACTCCTGATCTTCTATTTCCATATCAGCTACCAGTATTTCAGCACCAAAACCAGGTGTATCTTCTGGGTAATAGCTGATATTCAGTACTTTTGAATTTTTAAATACTGAGGTGTAAAAGTCAATTGCGTCCTGAACATTGTGGTTCAGCCATAAACAAGGCCTTATCTTTTTCATATTTTTTGGTTTAAAATGATTGCACTGTATGATCTTTATATCAAAACAACTTAGCGTTCACATGGTTTCCACAAACATGCTTCAGAGGTATCTGGACTTCTGCTTTACATCCTCTATAGGATGCAAAAAGCCTTTGAGCCAGATTGAATGGTATTTGATACGTTAATGCTGATCATTAAGCTAAGACATTGGTAATTTTACTTTTAACCAGATATAACCATGAACTTAAAACTTAAATATTTTCCCTTTAACATAGGTTTTCTATTATTTGCTCTTGCTTTATGCCGGACATATAAGGTAAATGCACAAAGTCAGAATATCAAAAATGATACGTTCTGGAATACCACAGACGGTCGTCCTATCTGTAGTCAGGGTGGCGGGATATTTAGGTTTGCGGATCCGCTTACCGGAGTGAAAAAATATTTTTGGTATGGTGTTCACTATAGGGAGGCCGACACTTATCGCAATGACCCCGCTGTCACGCAGCCCAGATCAACCTTTGAATCCGTAACCTGTTACAGTTCTGTGGATCTTGTGAACTGGACATTTGAGGGAGATGTCCTAACAAAAGATCAGACAAATCAATCGGGTAAAACCTGGGTTGGCCGCTTAGGTGTAGCCTACATCAAAGAATTAGATAAATATGCCATGTTTGTTCAGCATGGCAACCAGGTGCTGATCGCGCTGTCTGATTCGCCAACAGGCCGGTTTACATGGCATCAGAAAATCAGCATGCAACAAATGATTGGAACCAGCAATACTGGCGACCAGACCCTATTTACCGATGAGGACACCGGAAAATCTTACCTGGTTTATTCTTATGGAAGAGGGCGAAACAAAATATATGTTTCCGAAATCGGGCTGAAAGAGGGTAAGGTAAATCTGTTAGACTGTACCCAGATTTTTAAAGGAGAAAGCCGCGAAGGGAACTGCATGTTCAAGTACAACAAGAAATATTACATGTTCGCCTCCAATATCTATGGTTGGGATTCCTCTTTTGCTTATTACCTGGTAGCTGATGACATCAGAGGACCTTATCTGCCCCGCAATGAAATGTTGGTGATGAAGGGCGCTACCGAGGATTATGCACACATTACACAGACCGGTTTTTTCTGTGTGGTAAAAGGCAGCGAACAGGAAACTGTGGTTTATTGTGGTGACCGATGGGCCAATTTTGCAGGCAACGGATTAGGTTATAACCAGTGGTGCCCGCTTTCGTTTCATGGGGATACACCCTACTTTAATTCCGTCAGCTCATGGGAACTGAACGCCGGAACCGGTAATTGGAAAGTAACTGACGACAACAATTATGTGAAGAATGGCAGCTTTGAAGCAGATCGTAAATATCTTCCAAGCAGAATTAAGCCCCTACAGACACAAATATCTGGCTGGGTTAGGACAGATATGCTGGGAAAAAAGATCAGACTGGACAGCCTCAAATCACCAGTACTTAATTACATGAACAACGAGGCGGATAGAAAGATCGTAATAGGCGAAAAAAGCCTGAATATCAGTGACCAGGTGAATTTTAAACGTAAAGTGCACCAGGAAATCACTTCGTCACCCGATGTGAAACTCCAGGACGGACTTTATACCTTGACTGCGAAAGTGAAAAATAGCAAAGGCTTTACCAGGCTCGAAATGTATGCGATGAGTAATGGCGAAAAATTCAAGAGCGATATCAAAGACGAAAATACTTCCTGGCAAACCATCCGTATTAGTCCTATACGAATCAGCTCCGGAAAGGTGGAAATTGGTTTCCTCGCAGAGGGGGCTGCTAAGGCCTTCTGTCTGGTTGATGACGTATCGCTGCTGAAAGTCCGACAATAATAGACCTGTGCTAAAGGTACTCAACCAATACATTTGCCAAGGAATGGATGGTGTTACAAAAACAATTATGGTAGAAGTAGGAAAGCTGGAGATTTGAGACAAATCGACAAAAAGATGATCAAATATTACAGCCATCATTTCTTTTCTTTGGAATAAATGAACCAATTATAAACCGTACTGCAAATTCGGCGTTGCCACAGCAAAGGGTCGATATCGCTGTTCCTGTAGCGAAATGATATTTTGCTTCAAATAGCCTTGCATAGCAATTAAAATGATTAAACTTACGAAAAACAGCTGTTTTTTTTTCCTAAGCCTAGTATTGACATGCTGCACTGGTATCAGTAGCTCAGCACAAAACGTACTTCCCGATTGGGCTTTTGGGGGCTTTGTAAGGCCTGAAGGTATGAATCCGGTAATTTCTGCGGACTCCAATACGACATTTCTCGACCCTATGACCAATTCCAAAATTCATTGGGAGGCTAATGATACCTTTAACCCGGGATCCGCAGTCGAAAATGGAAAAATCGTGGTCCTTTATCGATCAGAAGATAAAAGTGGCATCAAGATTGGCCGCCGTACCTCAAGACTGGGTTATGCGGTGAGTAAGGACGGCCTGGATTTTACCCGCAAAACTGAACCTGTGCTTTACCCTGATCATGATGATCAAAAAGCATTTGAATGGCCAGGAGGATGCGAAGATCCCCGGATAGCAGTAACTGAAGACGGAACTTACCTCATGTTATATACGCAATGGAATCGACAGGTGCCAAGATTGGGAGCCGCAACCTCAAAAGATCTGATCCATTGGACAAAGCATGGCCCGATATTTCAGGATGCTTATGAGGGGAAATTTTTTAACATTCCTACAAAGTCAGCATCCATTTTGACACAAGTTAGCAAAGGAAGGCAAGTGATTGTGAAAAGGAATGGTCGGTATTTCATGTACTGGGGGGAAAGGCATGTATACGGTGCAACCTCCTCAAATCTGGTGGATTGGACACCGCTGGTGGATTCGCAAGGATCATTATTGAAACTGGCATCACCACGCAGTGGTTTTTTTGATAGCGATATGACTGAATGCGGCCCTCCTGCGGTAATGACAGAGAAAGGAATCGTTCTCCTTTATAATGGCAGAAACAATTCTGGAGACAGAGGTGACAAACGGTATAACGGAGGCGCATATTGCGCAGGTCAAATGCTGTTTGACAGAACTGATCCAACCCGGTTATTGGCCCGCCTTGATGTTCCTTTCTTCAGACCTATGGAATCCTTTGAAAAAAGCGGGCAATACAAAAACGGCACCGTATTTATTCAGGGTATGGCATGGTTTAAGCAAAAATGGTTTCTCTATTACGGCTGCGCCGATTCAAGAGTTGGTGTTGCCATATATGATCCGGCCAAACCAGTCGATCCCGATCCAGCTACTGACGCTAAATAACGATAAAGAACAAATAAATCAAATATGAAAAAAACCTCACTCGTAATCCTATTAACTATTTTCTCACTTTTTAGCCAGGCTCAGCCTAGTAGTCGGCCTGAAGATGTAATCCGCCGTGTAGCAAATAATGTTCTCGATAATACCTCATTTCAGTTTAAAAATTTAAAAACAGGCATTAAATATTCTTCCACAAAAGGGCTGGAAAGTATGCCTGATCTCAGGGCAGAAAGCCCTTATAACAAATGGTATTATCCTATGGGCGTATTAGCAATCAGCATGGTGCAGTTGAGCAATCTTACCGGCGAAAGCAAGTATGCTGAATACGCTGCACGCAACTATGATTTTGTATTCAGCAATAGCGGCTACTTTGAAAAACTCTATAAGGAAAAGGTAAGGACGGAATGGATGCCGCTTTTTGCGATGAATGAACTCGATGCCTGCGGGGCGATGGCTGCTGGTTTGGCCGATGTAAATATGACCGAAAAACGCGCTGATTATATGGCGTACTTAAAACGTGCAGCTGATTATGTCAGCACTAAACAAGTGAGATTGGCAGATAGAACTTTGGTGCGCCCTGGTCCAAGGAAAATGACTTTGTGGGCTGATGACCTATATATGAGCGTTCCCTTACTGGCACGTATGGGAAAAATTACCGGCGATAAGAAATATTTTGATGATGCGATTACGCAAGTTGAAAATTTTAATAAATATCTTTACGATAGCGCCAGCGGTCTGTATATTCATTGCTATTTCACCGACGTAAAAAAGCAAGGGGTAGCTCGTTGGGGCCGTTGCAACGGATGGCTTGCCCTGGCACAAACAGATTTGATCTCAGCACTGCCTGCAGACCATCCGAAACGTAAAGATTTGATTGACCTGCTCTTACGCCAGATTGTTGGCTTTGCACGTTATCAGGATGTATCTGGCCTATGGAATCAGGTGCTTGATAAAAGAGACTCCTATCTGGAAACTTCAGCCACCGCTATGTTTACCTATACAGTAGCCAAGGCGGTAAACGAGGGATGGATCCCTAAATCATACATCAGTATAGCTAAAGAAGGTTGGAAAGGTGTCGCCTCAAAAGTAGATCAACAGGGAGGAATTTTTGATATCTGTATTGGTACAGGCATCTCCGATGCAGTGAATTTTTATTACCAAAGACCAGTTCCTTATAATGATGTACACGGTATTGGCCCGGTAATCATGGCCGGTGCCGAAATGGTGAGATATAATAAGGCTAATAATCTAGCCAAATAAAAATACTTCTTATCAGGATAAAATAGAAAGAGGCTGTGATGCAGCCTCTTTTTTTTTTTCGATGATCTTATATCGGGCCAATTGTAATAAATTCTTTGCATCAGAAGCAGGACGCGGCAGGTTGCTGCTGCTGTGAAAATAGCCTAGATTACGATCGTAACCAGATCCCTGTGATGTGAAAAAGAAGGGTTAAAATTTATGATGATTAAAAAAATTAAATTCAGTCTGTTGTTAACAGCTATATTGTTGCTAAATCTAAACGCATTCGCTCAGGAAGTATTCCCAGATGGAACACCCATATCAAATTGGTTCCGGCAAAATGAGCCCACGGACCTCAAGAAATTGGGGAAGCCATATCGAATCACGGATTATAACATTGTTAACGACAGCACTGTCATACAAACTGCAAAAATACAAGCCGTTATAGACAAGGCTTATCAAAATGGTGGTGGCGTGGTAACCATTCCTAAGGGAACGTTCTTAAGCGGTTCGCTTTTTTTCAAACAGGGCACACACCTTTTCCTTGAAGAAGGCGCAAAATTAAAAGGGAGCGACGATATCAGCAACTTCCCAATCGTAATGACCCGTATGGAAGGCCAAACACTGAAGTACTTTGCCGCTTTGGTAAATGCCGATGGACTGGATGGATTCACAATTTCGGGGAAAGGAACCATAGATGGCAACGGGCTGCGCTACTGGAAAGCATTTTGGCTCCGACTAGAGTTCAATCCGAAGGGTACCAATATGGATGAAATGAGGCCGAGGCTGCTGTATGTCTCCAATAGCAGAAACGTTCAGATTTCCGGTCTGAAATTGATGAACTCACCTTTCTGGACAACTCATTTCTATAAATGTGAAAACGTAAAGCTGCTTGGGCTTCACATATCTTCTCCGAAAAGCCCTGTAAAAGCGCCGAGTACGGATGCAGTAGACATAGACGCCTGCAAGAACTTCCTCATCAAAAACTGCTATATGTCCGTTAATGATGATGCTGTAGCATTAAAAGGAGGGAAGGGGCCCTTAGCCGATAAGGACAAAAACAACGGAGGCAATTTCAACATCATTATTGAGGACTGTACTTATGGATTCTGCCACGGAGCATTAACGCTTGGAAGTGAGTCGATCCATAACCGGAACATCATTCTGCGCCGAATTAAAATACACTATGCGCAACGTCTGCTTTGGCTCAAAATGCGCGCCGACACTCCACAGAACTACGAATACGTACTTGTGGAAGACATCGAAGGCAGCGATATAGGAAACTTCATCTTCATCAGGCCATGGACGCAGTTCTTTGACCTTAAAGGCGAGAAAGATTTAGGAATGTCTTATGGAAGCAACATTACCATGCGTAACATCAAGGTGGATTGCGATAATTTTTTCAATGTGGGAATTGCAAATGTAAACAGTCACATTAAGGGGTTTGAATATAAGCTGTCAAACTTCAGCTTCGAAAACCTGAATATAACTGCGAAGAATAATCTAACAATAGACACCTCAATCGTAAAGAATTTCAAATTAAAGAACGTGACGGTTAATGGAACCAAACTTTTCTAAATTCTTATCTGGGCCCTCCATCGACTGAGATCAATTGTTTGGAAGTAATGATCTTCAGTGCAGCATCTGAAGAAAAGCCTGTTTTTATCAATGCATCGTAATAGCTTTTTATAATTTTAGCAAGCTGATCAGTTATGGCTGGATTGCTGTACATATTCAATTGTGCGCTAAGCATACTCGTATACATGTTGCTAACCATTGGTCCAAGGTTTGCCATTTGCCTCGTAGGAAATGAAGCTGTAAGGTCACCTTTAGATGGGGGTGGAGGTGGCATAGTAATCACCTCGGTTATTCTATTGCCAGACTCTGGTTGAGATTTATTCAGGCTTACTCTAAAATAATTAAAAAAGTTGATCCCGTTATTTAACTCAGCTAACGAACGTGCCCGCTCAACTACATTGATTTCTTTCGTGCCTGGTTTCAATTTTTCAAAGTATACTTTAAAATTAACTTCCTCATTGTCCGCTGTAGCTACGAACTTTTCTGGTCTTGCCGGAATGCCTTCCGATCGTACGTAATTATACTTTTCCTCCCCGTTAGCATCCTGTAGATACATACTTTTATTCAATTGTACCCAGCTGCCTTTTACGGAGCAAATATGCTTGAAAGAGACAATGGTATGGTGTTTATTTGTCTCTATTTGGGTTATAATAGTTGTCGGGTCTTCCGAACTACCTACCAAGGGGAACTTAATAGATTGGCTAAATACGGTTAGCGGTAATAAAAGAAATGCTAAGAGGATTTTTTTAAAGTTCATAATTTTTTTAGTCTGGGAAAGTGAAGAGCAAGGATTAGGAGCAAAAGCGAATTTTCATATAAGAGTTCGTTAATTGTGTAGATATAAAGATATTAAAAATGCGATGGATTTAGGAATTATTTCTCGGATAAGGATATAGGGGGGAATCGAAACCTAAACGAAGCCTTCTGCTTTTTTTAAGATGGCTTTAATGATATGATCTAATTCTTTAGCAGAAGAAATCAGTTTCTTAACGATCTCCTGATTCGCATGCTTATCGTCTTTTTCAAAATCAAGTAATTCCGCTAAGCTCATTACATTACATAAAGGAGCCCTTACCAGATGAGATTGTATCCATGAGATCTCACTTAACTTCTTGTTCTGACCTTCTATTTGTTTAACATATTTCGTTTGATCTGTGATGTCCTGCATGGCACCAATCAGCTTTTCCGCCTCACCCCGGTCATTATAAATTATAAATCCCCTGTCTAATATGTATTTATAAGATCCGTCTTCACTTATGAACCGATATTCCGACTGCGTTCTCAGCTCTTTCTTGCTTATCCGCTCAACTAAGTTTTTTGATACTTGATCTATATCATCAGGATGTACATGGTCTCGCCAGAATTCCAGGGTGGTCTGCCGTTTAACACTGTGGCCAAGTATTGCTTTTAATCCGTGGCTCCATATTACGGTATGGCTTGCCATGTCCCATTCATAGATTGCGTCACTTGTCGCTTTCGAAACTGTTTCATAGCGTGTTATGCTTTCTTCAATCTCTTTTTCGATTTGCACCCGCTCTGTAATGTCCCTTGAATTTGAGATCACACCACCCACTGCAGGGTCATCTGTTAAGTCGGTAAGAATGGTCTCGATCCAACGGTATTCATTATTTTTCCCTTTAAATCTAAATGGGGCAATCTCTATTCGTTTTTCTTCGCTTAAAGATTTAAACCTCATGATAATCTGATCTCTATCATCTTCATGCACAAAGTCGAACACGTTTCTACCGATATAAACTTCCGGCGCCAGGCCCCAGATCGATTTTGTTGAAGGGCTGACATAAAGGTACTTCCCGGTTTTATCCATAATGGTAATCAGGTCTGCACCTTCCTGGACCAATGCCCTAAATCGTTGTTCGCTGGCTTTTAATGCTGCTTCAGCATTGATATTATTGGTAATGTCAACAATTAAGGTAAGTCTGGCCTGCCTATGGTTAAATATAATGGAGTTGCTTTTAACGTTGACATAGATACCTTCTCCATTTTTCTTGAAATGCTTCCATATCGTTTTCTTGACGAGTTTGTTTTTTGTAATCTGATCGATTGTCTCTCTTAAACTTTCGATGTCCTCATGCGATCTCAGATCTTCAAGTGTCATGGTAAGAAACTCTTCTCTGCTATATCCATAATGTACAACAGCTGCATTGTTTACATCCATAAACTGCAGGGTTTCCACGTCATAAACCCATTGTGGCAGCGGGCTCATATCGAACAATTTTCGATATTTCTCTTCCGACTGATTCAATTTATGGTTGATAATCTTACGTTCGATACTGTAAACAATGCTTTTGTGCAAATGTGTTGCCGTTAGTTCGTCTTTTAACAGGTAATCTGCAGCACCTAAATAAAGTGATTTAACACCAAAGTGTTTGTCGTCATAGCCGGTCAATACAACGATGGGGATGTGATCAGCAAGTTCAACGATTTCTTTCAAGAGCGCATCACCCCTTGCATCGGGCAAGGCAAGGTCAAGCAATATGACACTTATTTTTTCCTGAGTACTTATCGTATATTTTGCCTGGGCAAGTGTTGTCGCATTCAGAATTTCCGGATGGACAAATGCTTCAGTTAAATAGTCCTCTATAAGGAAAAAATCTC
The DNA here is from genome assembly GCA_946478755.1 of uncultured Pedobacter sp. The sequence goes on from CAMLDJ010000003.1 coordinate 40,133, forward strand.
CCGCATTATCTTCTATAACCAGTATATGTAATTTCGAAGATAAGGGCATATCTTTAAGCTTTAGGTAATTGCACTATACTGATCCAGAAGTCTTTTATTGCGGAGATTGTTTTCATAAATTCTTCTGAATTTACTGGCTTTGTGATATAACAGTTTACATAATTCTGATAGGAAGATGCGATGTCTTTCTCAGAAGAGGAGGTAGTCAGCATAATAACCGGAATGTGTTTTAGGTTTTCCTTTGATTTAATAAACCTGAGCACCTCGTGCCCATTCATTTTTGGGAGATTTACATCAAGCAAAATCAGCTCCGGAGTGATCGCGTTGCTGTATGTTCCATTTTTTTCCAGGTATTGGGTGGCTTCCCAACCATCTTTAACTACAAAGACCCGATTGGTAATCCGCCCGTCAAGTAAGGCCTCGGTTGTCAAAAGAATGTCTCCTTCGCTGTCTTCAACTAATAAGATTGAAATTGGGTTCATCATGTTTTAAAAGGCTTGTAGTGTATATATCTTTTTATTGAAAATGTAACTTGATTTTGATTTAAGTGGCGCTCCAACTTTCGTCCTCTTTTTTACGAATGGTGAAGAAAAAAGTTGAGCCTTTATCTGGTTCGGATTGTACCCAAAGTTTGATGCCATACTTTTCAGCTATTTTTTTACAGATTGCCAGTCCAATTCCCGAACCCGAATATTCGGTATTATTATGTAATCTTTGAAAAGCTACAAATATTTTATCAAAAAATTGCGGGTCAATGCCAATACCGTTGTCCATAACAGCAATTTTACAAAAATCTTTGTGCTCTTCTGCCACAATTCTGATCAGTGGTTTTACATCTTTCTTTTGGTACTTTAGCGCATTACCGATCAGGTTTTGCAGCATTTGCTGAACGGGTATTCTTACCGCTTTAATGGTGGGAAGATCTTTCCATATCACCTGAGCATTCTTCTCATCAATAGTTGTCTGGCAAAATTGAACAATCTGGCTTACCACATCGTTTAAGTCAACCAATTCCAATTGCTCTTGTGTTTTACCCACTCTCGAATACTCCAATAAATCTAAGATAATTCGACGCATGCGCACTGCACCATCTACAGCGAAATGAATGTACTGATTTGCTTTTTCATCAAGCTGGTCCTTATACTTTTTTTCAAGCTGCGTTAAAAAGCTGGTGACCATCCTTAGTGGTTCCTGGAGATCATGAGAGGCGATATAGGCGAACTGTTCTAATTCCTCATTTGAATAAGCCAGCTCTTTTGCTCTTTTTTGAAGCTGGTACTCTGCCTTTCTGATCGCAGTGGCGTCTCTGGCTACACAATAGATTAGTTTTTCGTTCTCTTTCCATCTGGCAGACCAGGTCATGGACAGTATTCCACCGTCTTTTTTGATAAATCTATTTTCAAAATTGGTCATCTGCCCGAGGCTGATGATCTGCTCAATAAAAGGCTCAATACTTGCTATGTCGTCCGGATGGATGAGGTTTTTCACATTAGCGCCTATAAGTTCAAAGGGTTCATAATCCCATAATGTTTTTGAAGCGGCACTCATTTTTACAAAGTTACCTCGTTGATCAAGGGTACAGATTACATCTACAGAATAATCCATGATATCTTGAAGTTCGGCAGTACGTTGTTCCAGTTGCTGGTTAAAGGAAGTGATAGAGATGCTTTGCTTTTCAATTTGCGTGAGCATGTAATTGAACGAATCGGTAAGCTGCCCCAGTTCATCAGACCCTACCTTTACGGCACGGACAGAATAATCCTGATCATCCGAAATCGCCCTTGCCGTTTCAGCCAGTTCGAGGATCGGGTCTGCGATAGATCGTTGTAGTTTTAAGCTGAGCAGGTAAGTCAGACAGGAAGTAAGAACAATAATCAAAACGACTACCCCAGAGTAGACCTTAAATCGCTCCTTAAGTATTTCCATATCAGATCTTAGATAAAGCATACCCAATTGTTGATTATGCTGTATCACAGGTAGAAAAACCGTAATGAAACTGTCCTTATACTGATAGCCCTTATCTTCTGTTTTTTTTGGAAAAATCGAAGGCGATGCATTTATGGGATAGGTAGCAAACAGGTGGTTGTCATTGTCATAAAGGGCGGCAGCTATAATACGCGGTTCTGATTTTAAGGCGCGCAAAATTTCTGAGGCATCTTTTTGATCTTTAAACGCTAAGGAAGCGGTACTGTTTGCAGCAACAATTTCTCCGATCGTGAAAAGCTGCCTTAGAGAAGATTTGCGAAAAGAATAATATTCATAGGAGAAAAATGCAATGCAGGCCAGAAGCAAAACTGATCCGCTGGTGAGTAATATCGCTGTCATCAGTTTTTTTCTGATGGGAACATCTTTTCCTAACATAACTAGCTGCTTTTTACTTTAATGATGGTCGCTAATCTTAATAACTTCGAGCTTATAGAAAGATCTGTATTGTTCGCGGCCCCCAGATTGATCCTGATGCGGACTTTATTGTTTGTCATTACGAAATTGATGATTCCACCTAGCTGGTTGAACCTGAATGCATCACCTACCGTAAGGATATTTTGGTTTTTAGCCCTTGCCAGCGCTTGTTCCAGCTCATTCTGATTCTTCAGATTAATATATAGAATATGGCAGGCTTTTATGTCCTGAACCTGGTCATAGCGGCGAACGAGGATCCGGTGTCCATTTACTGATTCGCCCCGAACGGTTTCTTCTAAAAAACTTCCGTATGGGTTTTCACCTAATATGCCAATGATGAAAGGGGCATTTTTATCATCAAAGGATTTATCCGGCCAGACAACGAATTGCGTAAAATTAAAAAGGAAAACAGCCTTCAACTGATATTCGGTAGGGATATCAATGGTTGACGAATCCCTCATGCCACAGAAAAGGAAAAAAAACGCCATCATACATGAAATTTTAGCTGCTCTGCTCTTCATTGACATTTCTGTTGATCTCTTTGTGGCCACATTCTATGTGTTGTTAATGATTGCATAAACGAACTGATTCATTAGATATAAAAAAGGGTTAAGTGCCATTAGATCAATATCGTAAGGTGATCCTCCCGTAAACTGTACGTTCCATCAGGCGCGGGGAAGGAGAGCTGGGTATAAATTCGCGGTGATAATTTTTTAACAGGTTCTGTCCTATTAAATCCAGCTCAAGGACTTTATTTAAATGCCATCCAATTCTGGTATCTAATCCAACATAGCGGGGGATATACGGTTTGGGCAACTTATCTATATAGCGTAAAAAAGCACCAAATTCGAATCCTTTTCGCAAACGAAGGGTAGATTGAAGTGTAAATTGGTTTCCGGCATCATTGCTTTCTGCGGTTCCAGCATTAAGATCTTTACTGTCTGGCTTTACAGACAGTTTTTTTTGCAGTAAGGTATAGCCCCCCTGGAAGTTCCATCGATCGGTTAAATTATAGGTTGAAGACAGTTCAATCCCATAGGTTTTACCATTTACACCATTTCCAAATGTTATAGGGATGCCCAGGGGCGGAGGTCCGGGTTCGGAACTTCGTATATGATTGTAAACGTTATAAAAAGAAGCCACAGAGATCATCAAATTCTTCAATGGCTGGGTTTTCCAGCCGAGTTCATAACTGACCACGTTTTCGGATATAAAATTTTCACTTCCACTGAGCAGGTCCAGATCTGGTGTCAGATTCAGACGGAAATCCCGTTCAATCCTGGCAGGCGTTCTGACTGCCCGGGAAACAGCGGCCCATATCGTTTCGTGCATGGAAGGGGTCCAGCTGAGGCGGCCATTGGGCTGGTACTCCAAACCCGTATAACTGTTATGTTCAATTTTTGCACCAATGGTAAACTTCAGGCGTTCCCTGATCAGGGTGATGTCATCCTGTAAAAACGCACTATAAAGGTTTAGGTTTTTACGGGCGGGTAGAAACTGGAAAAGCTCCAGGTTAGTCACCTTATGATCCATATAGCGGAAATTAAGCCCATAGGATAAAGTATGTGTTTGGCTAATCTGATTACTTACATGCAGATCTAAATCGTATGTTTTTAAATCTTCGGTAAAATCGTTTTTAAAGTCGCGCCAGGTGTGATCATAATAAGCCTGCAACTGGAATTCAAATTTCCCGGAGATTACATGTTTCCACTGATAGCTGATGTTATCACCGCGCGTATACACAGCTTCTTTATTTCCATCAGGGTTAGGACTGCCATAATAAAGATTTTGCAGCAAGGTATGACTGTCGTTATCAGAAGATTCCCAATCCAAACGAAAGCCTGCCTGGACCATCGACCAATGATCATGGGCATTCAGTTTATTTGAATCGAGCGTGTTGTCCATTTTAAATCCGGTCCCATAAACCCGGTAAGACAGATGGTCTGCTATCTGGCCGCCATATCGGAGGCTTGCCGATCCTGGAAAATTGCTTCCTGCTGCCGCTTCGATAAATATTCCCTGGGTTTGCTTCGCGCTTTTTGTGATGATATTAACCACGCCGTTAACAGCGTTTGCGCCCCATAATGTTCCTCCAGGGCCACTGATCACTTCTATTCTATCTATATCTTCCAGCAATACTTGTTGAGCATCCCAGAAGACTCCTGCATACAAAGGAGTGTAAACACTGCGGCCATCAATCAGTACAAGTAGTTTATTGGCCAGAACATTATTAAAGCCTCTTGCGCTTATGGCCCATTGGCTGGCATTTACCTGGGCCACCTGTAAATTGGAGGCTAATTTTAGCGCTTCAGGAAGTGTTTTTGCACCAGAACTGCGAATATCCTTTTGTGTGATGACTTGGATAGCCGAAGCTACCTCAGTTAATTTTTCGGGCCTTTTGGAAACCGAAACCACTTCTATGTTCATTAATTCTTCGAGATCTAACCGTTTTAAAGCGCTGGTACTGTTGGGGTCAATGGTTTGGGCCAACACATTTTGCAGGGTTGTGAAAAAGATAAACAGGAGAACGATAGTGACTGGTTTGTATTGCAATTTTTTGATGCGCATAGATTAGATCCGTTGTCGATACTAAACTTACAAAAAGATCAGAGAAATACAAATGGGTTTTGCGAATCATAAAAACTCTTCATAGTTGTCCTCTATGGAACAGATCTTACAGTTTGTTAAATAATATCATAATAAAGCTAAACAAAACCGTTTGTTGCGGGTTATAGATACATACAAAAAGCATAACAATAATAATCTACCGAAAAAAAACAAATTATGGCAACTAGCACAAAAAAAACCGGCGCAACAGCAAGCTCGAAATCTTCCAGTGTTTCCCTTGGAGGGACATCAAAGACCGGGAAAATGGAAAATTCAGAATTCCATGAATTCTTCGTTGATGAATTGAAAGACATTTATTGGGCCGAAAAACATTTGTCGAAGGCCCTGCCGAAAATGAAAAAATCCGCAACAAGCTCGGAGCTCGCCGCGGCGTTTGAAAAGCACACGGAAGAAACCAAGACACACATCGCAACCCTGGAGCAGGTATTCGAACTGCTGGGCGAGAAGGCCCAGGCAAAAAAATGCGATGCCATGGAGGGATTGGTCAAAGAGGCTGAAGGGGTCATCGAAGATACCGATTCGGGGACATTGATCCGCGATGCAGGACTTATCCTTGCTGCCCAGAAAGTTGAACATTATGAGATCGCTACTTATGGTACACTTGTGGTTTTCGCTCAAAACATGGGGCATACCGATGCGGCTGAACTTTTGCAGTTCACCCTTGAAAATGAGAAGGCTACCGATGTAGCCTTAACTGAAATTGCAGTCAGCTCCATCAATGACCAGGCAGCAGCCGAATAAGGCCAGTTCAGTAAGCCTGACCCACCGGGCCAGGCTTACTAAGCATTTTCATCATAGTGTTTCTTTAAAGAACCAGGTAGGTTCTGTATATTTGGAACGTTGTCTACCCTATTTTTTATACTAGCCATTAGCTTTATTGCTTCACTTGTAAGGTCTACCTTGGGCTTTGGCGAGTCTTTAGTGGCTGTTCCTTTGTTTCTGTTTTTTTTACCCGTAGAAATAGCCGTGCCCTTATCGGTTATGTTATCTATCGTTATTGCACTGGTTGTAGTTATCCAGGACCACAGTAAAATTCATTTTGACAGTGCAAAATGGTTAATTCTCTATGCGATATTCGGAATACCAATAGGTATAGCCATACTCATTTACGGCACCGAATTAATCATCAAAGCAGGGCTCGGGGTACTTATCATCACCTATTCCTGTTACTCACTTTTGTCGAAAAGCAGCAAAACGCTTGTTAAAGACAATAAGCTTTGGCTTTTTGGATGTGGCTTCTTATCTGGAATTTTAGGTGGGGCGTACGGATTAAACGGCCCGCCTTTAGTGGTGTATGGAAAAATGAGGCAATGGAATCCGAAACAATTCCGGGCAACGTTGCAGGCCTATTTTCTACCGGTAAGTCTGATCAGTGTAGCTGGGTATTATGCAAAAGGCCTGATTACGCCGGAGGTACACCGATATTTTCTAATTTCATTGACCACTGCCGTCCCGGCAATTTTCATGGGAAGGTATTTAAATCACCGATTGAAACAAAAGACGTTTTTTAAATATGTTTATTATGGCCTGATTGTCATAGGTGTCATTCTGATCACAAGTACGTTAACCAAGTATATATTTCAATAATCAATGGGATAGGCAGCCCGTGTTTCCGTAGGGAAGGGTGTAAAATTTGTGGGAATTACTGGACTCGAACCAGCGACCCCTACCTTGTCGAGGTAGTGCTCTAAACCAGCTGAGCTAAATTCCCTTAAAAGGCCGGCGTCTTTGCGCAAAGATAACCAAAAAATCGACTTCTCAATCGTCCGGTGCATTTTCCTTTTCATTCGGATGCTGATCAAAGTATTCCCGTGCCTTTTTCAGCCCAGTAGCTATGGCGACACCTTCATCACCACTTTCATTTAGAATTTCATTGGCGATTTCAGTTGCCTTGTCGCGGATGTATTTAGGCTGATTTTTATAAGATGGTGGATAATTTCCATGGTACCAGGGCATAGTTCCTCCTTTTTGAGTTAAACAAACACTTCCGGACAATGTTTACAATTTACAATTAATGGTAAAATTTAATCTCCATAAAACCTGGGGAGTTCTGAAATGTTTAAAGGGATACAACCCAAAGACTATGGAACAGATGAACGTTGAGGAATCAAGAAAAGTGAAGATTGATTTTACTTCGCCGGAATTGCCGGCGAGTGCCAGGCGGCTTGAACCATTGGTTTGGAAAGATGGCGATGCCTATTGCTGCTTACTGGGACCCGATCCTGAAGAAGGTGTGTTCGGTTGTGGTGCGAGCCCTGAATTGGCCCTTGTAGACTGGGATCAGCAATTGGCCCAGCACCTGGCCACTTCTACAGAAGACAATGAAGTTACCAGGTATGTAAAGGACGTACTTAAAGCGGATGATACCGAAGTCTGGTAGCATGAAGTACTAAGAAATCTACACGCTTTGGGCCATTTTCCCTGTTTTTTCGAAGAATTTCATATCTTAACTAGTTGCATAACTGGTTATGCAAATCTAGGGGTCAATTCTCTTTAAGAAAAATCTTTCAGAACTTTTGGCATTCAAAATCGTTTATGATACAACTAAAATTGATTAATCATGGCAGACCCAGAAGAAAATAAGGAAAACACACAGAAGGAACAGGGTAACGACACTTCTGCGGAGGCCACCGGAAAAGGGAATGACTCTACTCACTCCAACTGGAACGAGCATATGCAGATCGATGAGGAAGGGAATGAAGTGTCACCCGATGACGAGTAATTTATGCCTATAATATACCGCGGTTGCAAAGACAGGTCAGCGCCGGCTTGTGGACAACTGTTGCTGGACTGATTGCAGCACCTGCATTAGGTCAAAAGGCTTGGGGATAAAACCGTCCGGCTGACAGGCGCTCACACGGTCCAGACCCGCATGCGCAGACATCATCAGCACGGGAATATGACTCGACTGGTCATCCTTCTTAAGTTCCATGCATAGTTCAACGCCGTCTCCGTCTGGCAGCATCACGTCCAACAGGAACAGATCGGGCAGTCCGGCCTCCATTGCCGTCCGAAATTTTTCTGTGGTAGTCAGCAAAAGCGTCTCATATCCTTCTTCCTGCAGAAAAAGTTCCAACACATATCCGATATCCGTATCATCTTCCAATATCCATATTTTATGAGCGGAGGCCTGGTGTTGCCCGCGCGTATCTATTCCATCCATAAGCTATCAACTTATCGTCAACATTGCGGCGGAGATAAAGAAGTGGCATAGCTGTCCGGCTATGCCATCATTCTAATTTGCCACTTTGTAACTCGCTTAATCTAAAAATTATTTACCCTTATTTTTATTTTTGATGTATTGTTCGATGTCCTTGCGATCGCTCGAACCAGTTGCCCGTTTAGCGCCGGTAATCGCCTGACTGCTGACGCCCAATTTTTCCGCCAGATATTTTACTTCGTATGGTTGAGAAGAGTTCACCTGACTCCGCTCTACTTTTGCTCCTTTTTTTGCCATTAGTTTTTCAATTAGGTAATTGATTAACAGCTTTTGGCTAAAATGGTTTCAAGTTCGTTCAATTCAGGTAGTAATGCATCCCGTAAAATATTGCTTGCCCAAATGCCCCATCTAGCCACTTGTGTTCCAGGTCTTACAAAGTAAAACCTACTCTGTAAACCTGTTTTTTATACGCAGAGGGTGACATTCCTGTGAGTTTCTTGAATGTTTTCGAAAAGTAGCTAAGATTATCAAAACCTGTTTGGGCGGCAATATCGGAATAAGTAAACCGGCTTGTGGCCAATAAATATTGTGCCCGCTCTATCCGTTTGCCAAGTATATAGCTAACTGGGCGTTCGCCGGTGAAAGTTTTGAAGAGACGGGAGAAGTAATCCGGATGCTGATTTACACGGGATGCAAGCGCGGTTACAGATAATTTCTGGTGAAGATTGACTAAGATATAGCCTATCGTCTCAGCTATCTTAACGGGAGTTTGATGGGGTTCTTGCCTTAAATGTAATTGGGACTGCAGTAATCGGCCCATCAACTGAAGCAATATCCCCTGTGTCTCCAGATAACCGGCTAAACTCTGGCGGTTATTTAATTCCTGATACTCTTTGTAAAAAATATTTTTTTCATACACTTTAGGGTCATCTGACCGATTGATACCCCGACCGGGGTTAATTTCGAGTAACCTTTTAAACAGATCAATGTCCGTCGGTGTCGCCTTGATCTTTGAAACAACACGGCTTCGCGAGAAAAGCGAAATTCCATCTGCAGATTCCTCAAAAAACTGAACGAAATATTGGCTTAAATGATTGTTACAATGTAGGCTGCACAGGGTAAAACTTGGAATGATGTAAAGATAGCCGGGCTCGAGCTGCAAAGAATGCAATTGATCAGATATCTCGCCCGAGCCACCGTCGATGTAATATATGCGATAGTATGGGCTTATCACATTCCGGTAGTTCCATTTGGAGGAAAGTTTGACGTAATCCACGTTGAGCAGGGAAAAGGTATTCTTCAAGACTCTCTTAATCATCTTTTCAATATCGGATTTTTACAACAAATAGTCTATTTTATTCAAATTTAGGTCGGATAAGATATTTATTTTTGATAATAATAACCAAATATATGATCATATGGAACAAGGACTTCCTGCATCCTGCCATTCACATTTCTGATATACCATGCAACAAACCGAATTCATAATTCTAAATCTCATATAAAATGAAGAAAAGATTAATTGTCATTATTGCGACGTTTTCCATGTTGGTAAATGTCAAGGCACAGCAAAACAAGATTAGCGTCGAACCGGGAAAATTTAAGCCTACTGATGAATCGTTAAAAGAATATAAATATCCAGACTGGTTCCGTGATGCGAAATTTGGTATCTGGTCTCATTGGGGGCCGCAGGCGGTTCCCAGACAGGGCGATTGGTATGCCAGGAACATGTATATACAAGGGAGTGACCAAAATAAGTACCATGTAGCACATTATGGAACACCATCTAAGTTTGGATATAAAGATATTATCCCGTTATGGAAAGCAGAAAAATGGAACCCTGAGCAGTTGATGGCCCTTTATAAGAAAGCCGGTGCAAAATATTTTGTAAGTATGGGCTCACACCATGATATGTTCTTTTTGTGGAATTCTAAGATCCATAAGTGGAACTCGGTAAATACTGGGCCACATAAGGATGTTGTTGGCTTATGGCAGGAAGCTGCAAAAAAAGAAGGTCTTCGCTTCGGAGTTTCGGAGCATTTGGCCGCTAGTTTCAACTGGTTTCAGCCTAGCCATGGGGCCGATAAAACCGGGCAATTTGCCGATGTTCCCTATGATGGCCAGGACCCGCAGTATTCAGACCTTTATCACCTGCCTGCCGATTCAAGCAACATAAAGGAATGGATCACAAACAATACCGGGTGGAAAAAACAATGGTTGGAATATGTCACGGAACTGATCGATAATTATCACCCGGATCTGCTTTATTCGGATAGTAAGCTTCCTTTTGAAGATGTTGGACGTACAATGGTGGCACATTACTACAATCAGGATATAGCTAAAAACAAAGGCAAGCTCGAAGCCGTATACACCCCAAAAGAGCCATCGGAAGGTAAATGGGCTCAGGATGTAGAACGTGGTGTTCTGGATTCGATCAGCCCGTTTCCATGGCAGACCGACACCTCAATAGGCGACTGGTATTACAGAACGGGACAGAAGTACAAAAGTGCAAATGAAATTGCGCAGCTTTTGGTAGATATCGTGAGTAAGAACGGCAATCTATTGATCAATGTGGTCCAGACACCCGAAGGTGATCTGGAGCCGGATGTGATAAAGATCGTGACAGAAATTGGGGAATGGACCAAATTGAACGGAGAAGGGATTTATGCTACAAGACCCTGGAAAGTATATGGTGAAGGGCCTTCAACCATTAAATCAAACCAGAAAAAAGGTCACTTTGGCGGATTATCAGATACGCGCGATTATCAGTCAGGAGATATCCGTTATACCACTAAGGGGGATGATCTTTTTGCATTTTGCCTAAATGTTCCTCAGGGAGATATTGAAATGCATCTACTGGGGCGGAAATCGAAATACTTAGATAAACCGATTAGATCAGTTACCCTGCTTGGCAGTAAGCAAAAGTTAAACTGGGAGCAGCATGACGGTTCGCTTGTGATAAAAAAACCAGCAAACTACCCAGCCTGGCAGGTAACAGGATTTAAAATAGAATTTAAAAAATAAAAACTTATACTCCCATAACTTATAATAGATGAAAAGATATTGTCTTGCCCTGGACCTTGTAGATGATCACAAACTAATTACAGCATATGAAGGCTACCATGTTGATGTCTGGCCAGAGATTAAACAGAGTATAACTGAAGCGGGCATCCTGGAGATGGAAATATACCGGATTGCTAACCGGTTATTTATGGTTATGGAAACCCACGATGATTTTAGTTTTGAAAAAAAGGCACAAATGGATGCCTCCAACCCAATAGTGAAGGAATGGGAAAAACTGATGTCGAAATATCAGCAAGCATTGCCGCTTGCAAAACCCGGAGAAAAGTGGCTGCTGATGAAAAATATCTTCCAGCTAAAAGGTTTAGGATAATGGGTATAAAAATACAAAGCATCGCAGTTCTAATTATCTCGTTTATTTCAATTAGTAAAAGTTTACTAAGCCAGGAATATAAGGTTCAATCCCCAAACAAAAAAATCGAACTGTCACTGGTATCAAAAGGTAAAAATTCTTCAATGACCTGGTACCTTAAGGTTGGCTACCTTCAACATGGAGATTATTTGGATATTATTCCATCCATTAATTTAGGATTGAAGGCACAAAATGCGGATTTTTCTTCCAGTTTAACATTTATTGGGGCGGATAAGGTTAAAATGGTTAGTGAAGCGTATTACGCAGTTCATGGCAAACGTAAAAACTGTGCAAACACTGCTATTGAACGCACATTTAATCTCAAGGCTGATCGGGGCAAAAGATTTAGCATAACCCTAAGGGCTTATAATGACGGAATTGCCTTTCGTTACGGCATAACAGGAAAAAAAGGCGAAACGTTGGAATTAACCGATGAATTGACAAGCTACCAGATACCGGTGGATGCTGAACGGTGGCTTCAAAGGTTTGTAACAAGTTACGAGGGGTTCTATCCGGTTCAGCATGGAGCAAAGGTAAGGGGTGAATGGGGGTATCCCTGCCTGTTCAAAAAATCATTGGGAAAAACAGATTGTTGGATGCTGATATCGGAAGCAGGCCTGGACGGCTCATATTGTGCCACAAAATTGGGTAATACCGATAATGAGAATTTATATAAGCTTCGGTTTCCGGCAAGCTCAGATGGTAATGGAACCGGGAAGGTCAATCCATCGGTTAGCCTTCCATGGAGTTCTCCCTGGAGAACGGTTATTATAGGCGATTTAGCCCAGTTGGTTGAATCGACTCTTGTCGAAGATGTTAGCCCAGCGTGTAAGATCAAGGATGTTTCATGGATTAAACCTGGCGCAAGCTCATGGGTCTACTGGGCGAATAACCACGGCACTATGGATTTTAAAAAGGTTAAGGAATATATAGACCTGGCGGCACGTATGAACTGGCCATATACACTCTTCGATTGGGAATGGGATGCAATGGGCAATGGGGGGAAGTTAGAGGATGCGGTGAAGTATGCAAACCAGAAAGGAATCCGGCCAATGATGTGGTACAATTCAGGAGGAGCGCACAACGGTGTATCTTCTACTCCCCGGGACAGAATGTTAACCCATGAGCGTAGAATGAAGGAGTTTCGCTGGTTAAATGAGATTGGAGTTTATGGTGTTAAAATCGATTTCTTTGAGAGTGATAAAAAGGACATGATTAAATACTATATCGACATACTTGAAGATGCGGCAAAGTTTAAGTTGATGGTAAATTTCCATGGTTCAACCCTGCCCAGGGGCTGGAGTAGAACATACCCGAACTTAATGAGTATGGAAGCTGTTTTTGGGGCCGAACAGTATAATAACGGCACCGAAATGACAGGGAAGGCAGCTGTGCATAATGCGACACTCCCTTTTACCCGCAATGTAGTTGGGCCAATGGATTATACTCCGGTTACCTTTACCAATTCTCAACATCCTCACATGACAACTTTTGCACACGAGCTTGCCCTTAGTGTTGTATTTGAATCTGGCATCCAGCACATGGCCGACAGGCCTGAAGGCTTCGATAACCTTCCGGATGCACCCAAATCATTTTTGCGGGAGGTGCCTGTGGCATGGGACGATACCAGATTTATTTCGGGATATCCGGGAAAAAATATTATTATCGCCAGGCGTCATAAAGATGATTGGTATCTGGCAGGCATTAACGGTCTGGACAGAACTGAGCAGCTAAAAATTCCTGTTGAATTCTTGAAAAAAGGAAAGCGCTACAATGCTGTCTTGATTGCCGATGGAACTTACGATTCTGCATTTGAAACAACTTACCTGAACCTGGGTAAGGAAGACCATATTGTGCTGAAATGGCTTGCAAGAGGGGGCTTTACCTGCGTGCTTAAAGAACTGCCATAGATAAAAAGCTATTTTTAGCAATTACATCATAGAACAATTAGGTTAACAAAATTCCTCTTCTCTTTATCATTTGAAGCATTCCCAGATTTCACCTGAAGCTATATTTGAGAATAAATAAAGCCAGTAATTAGTGGTTGACGATGGATTGGCGGTGAACGCGAAGAAACCTGAGCATACCACGATAAATGGGATATCATTACTTGCAGGTGAAAATAAACCAAATCTAAACAAATATGAACCAAACAATTTTAATCAGGAAATTGCCAGCTTTTATGTTATTGGTAATTTTCTTCATGCTCCTGCACTTAAAAGGCTATGCCCAGGAGAGACAAATTACAGGAAAGATAGTGGGCAGTGACAATCCTACGCCTTTGCGTGGCGCTACCGTACAAGTGAAGAATAAAAAAGCAGTCACATCAACAAACGAACAAGGAAACTTTTCGATCAAGGCAAGTACTGGAGATATACTCCTTTTTAAGATGTTAGGTTTTCAGCAACGGGAAATAATGATAGGAGATGGTAGCGTTGTTAATGTCACCTTAAGATTGGAATCTAACAACTTGGATGAAGTTGTTGTTATTGGTTATGGAGAAAAGAGTAGAGGTGACCTTACCGGGTCCATATCGTCTGTTTCTGCAGCTGATATCGTTAAAACTCAACCAACAACTATTGATCAGGCTTTGCAGGGAAAGGTTCCGGGCGTTGTGGTGCAGCAGATCTCGGGCCAGCCCGGTGGGGGCGTTTCTGTGCAAATCCGCGGATTATCAGGCTTTAGCAATAACCCTCCTTTATACGTTATAGATGGGCTACAGATATTGCCCTCAACCGGTGATAAAGGAACTAACCCCTTATCCAGTATTAACCCTTCGGAGGTGGCCTCAATTGATATATTGAAAGATGCATCAGCTACGGCTATTTATGGAGCACAAGCAACTAATGGCGTTGTTATCATTACTACAAAGAGAGGGAAAGTTGGTGCTCCCCAAATTAGTTATGATGGATATGCCGGGGCTCAGGCATTACCTAAATACTACGATGTAATGAATTTGAGAGATTATGCGACGTTTATGAACGAAAAGTCAGCCATTATTGGTTATGATTTAAGACCGCAGTTTGCCAATCCAAAATATCTGGGACTGGGAACCGATTGGCAAAAAGCTTTGTTTAGATCAGCGCTTATGCAAAATCACAACTTAGCCGTTACAGGCGGCGATAACAGGACGACATATTATTTGTCCGGTACCTACTTTTCTCAGGACGGGATCGCTTTAGGTTCAGATTTTAAAAGAATTTCAACCAGGTTAAACCTGGATAGTAAAACAACCGCCTGGTTAAAAACTGGTATAAGTCTGCAATTGGCGAATGTCAAAGAAAATGTAACTACCTCTCAAACGGGCGTAATCCGGCAAGCATTAAATCAAACACCTGATGTAAATGTGATAAATCCAGATGGTACATGGGGCGGGAACGATCCTAACATTTATGGCGCTACGGGGACCAATCCGTTTGCGTTGGCAAGCATTGTAAAAGATCTCAAGAACCGGTACGAGATATTAGGAACTGCATATGGCGAAATCCAGTTTGCCAAAGGACTTACCTTGCGCAATGAAATATCAGGAAATTTTTCAACTGCTTCAGAAGATCAGTTCGACCCTATTTACACGATGGGAGCGTATTCTAAAACCTCGAATTCGGCAACTTATTCGAGTGGGAAAAATACCTTTTATTCGCTTGCCAATTATTTAACATATCGGCATTCATTTGCTGATAAATATCACCTGAACGCAATGGCGGGACATGAATCCAAGGTATGGGAATACGAAAATGTATCAGCAACCAGGACAAACTTTCCAAGTAATAATGTACAGGCAATAGATAATGGTGATGCCTCAACGGCTAAAAATTCCGGTGCGAAAGGACAAACCGCAGGTGAGTCTTATTTTGGCCGTATTGACATTAAATATGAGGACAAGTATAATTTGACATTTAATGTACGGGATGACGGATCTTCGAAATTCGCACCTGCGAACAGGTGGGTAACCACCTACTCTGGAGCATTCGCATGGAAATTGAATCAGGAAAGTTTTTTGAAAGACGTAAAAGCGATTAATGATTTAAAACTAAGGGTTGGATATGGTTTGCAGAATAACCAAAACATACGTGATTATGCCTATGGCTCTACATTCACAACAGTGGCGACATGGCTGTCTGGTAATTCCCAGCTATTGGCTGCCTTTGGCAACCCAGATGTGAAGTGGGAAACAACACAGGGCTACAATACAGGTTTGGACCTGAGTATTTTAAACAGGAGAATTAGCTTTTCTGCGGATGCCTACTACAAAAGAACAGATAATTTATTATTAAGTCTTACGCTACCTTTGTATTCAGGCATGGTTGATGCTACAGGCTACGCGCCAGGATCTATTCAATCACCTTACATCAATATAGGTTCTGTCAGTAATAAAGGTGTCGAATTTAATATAACCACAGTCAATATAACCTCTAAAAATTTTACCTGGAAAAGTACTTTTACCTTATCTCATAACAAAAATAAAGTTCTTGCCTTAAATACCGATGCTGCCGCTTTATATGGCTATGCTGGAAGTACGGCTATCACGAAATCTATCGTTGGCAGATCTATAGGCGAGTATTATGGATACCAGACCCTTGGCACTTATAAAAATGCCGAAGATTTTGCTAAATACCCCGCGATACCTCAAAAAGGGGGAGTCCCTATACCCATCACCAACGGTACCGGAGGGGTTTGGGTAGGGGATGTTATTTTTAAAGATCAAAATAATGACGGAATAATAGACGAAAGCGATCAGATCTTTTTAGGCTCACCAAATCCGAAATTCCAATTTGGGATAAACAATAGCTTCAGTTATAAAAACTTTGATCTGAACATTTTTATGTCTGGTAATTACGGCAATAAGCTCTTTAATCAGGTAAGGGTAGATGCGGAAAATCCAAATCAAAATTTCGGATATTTTAGAAATGTGATGGAGTATGCGCGAATCGGATTAATTGACCCTGCTGGTTCCGATGCTGATATCAACAACGTATATATTACTAACCCCGAAACGGCGATCACCAGAATTAGCCAAAGCAGCGGTAATGGCAACCAGCGTTTTTCCAGTAAATATATTGAAGATGGCTCTTTTTTAAGATGTAAAAGCATCATGCTTGGATATAATTTCCCGGGAAATTTTTTATCTAAAATTCACTTAAAATCGTTGCGTTTGTATGGCCAGGTAACCAATGTGTTTACCATAACCAGGTATAAGGGGTATGATCCTGAAATAGGTTCGTGGAATCCTTTGGCGGCAGGTGTAGATAATGGATATTATGCGCAACCACGTGTGTTTACTTTTGGCGCCAATATCTCTATTTCAAACAATTAAGATCATAAAATTATGAAACAGATTAACATATATATACTCCTTTTATTTGCCGCTGTGATTATCGGTGGTTGTAAAAAATCCTTTCTGGACCGTGCGCCACTGTCACAAATCACAACGGATAATTTTTACAAAAGCTCAAATGATTTAAGGCTTGTTACGGCTGCGTTATACGCGCAGCCATGGAACGATTGGAATAGTTTTCCATTACTTGCTATTGGCGATATTATGAGCGGCAATATGCTGCAACCCTATAATGCGGATTTGGCTCAGCTGGCTTCATTTTCGATAACCAGTGATAACGGACAATTAAGCTCTTCATGGCGCTGTTTTTATAAAATTGTAGGCCACTGTAACGCCAACATAAAAGCAATCAATACTAAATTACCAGACAGCGTACCGATACAAAATAAAAACGCTGCCCTTGCTGAATTAAGGTTTTTACGCGCTACAGCATATTTTCATCTAGCCCAGTTATGGGGTGCAGTGCCGATTATAGAGGACAATGATAACTTGATTAAAAATCCCTTGTTACCACGTCACCTGCTTAGCGATGTCTATAAATTTATTATTAATGATTTAAGATTTGCCACCGCTTCTTTACCGATTCGTGATCAACCTGGCCGCGTCACTACCTGGTCTGCTCAGGGTATGCTGGCTAAAGTATACCTGACAAGGGCAGGGATTAGCGGAAGCAGGAACCAGGCTGATTTAGACAGCGCGGCTTTTTTTGCAAAAAATGTGATCAATACGAGTGGTCTAAAGCTCTTCGACAGTTATTATAATCTTTTCAGGACACAATACAATGATAACCAGGAATCACTTTTTGCCTTCCAATGGGCACCGGGTGTAGGATATGGGAACGGTAATGCCATTCAAACTCAATTTGCTCCAAGCGGAGCTGTAGTGCCTCCAGGCGGTGGCTGGGGTGGCGCGATCGGACCAACCTTTGATCTCGATAGTCTCTATACTCCACAGGATTCTATACGCCGTAAAGCTACTTTTATGCTTACCGGCGATCATTATTCGGAATTAAATGCTGCGGGAGGTGGGTATACTGCAACAGGCTGTAGTGTTAAAAAACATATTGTGGGTACCGCTGCCGATAATAACTCGCCTACAATGGATATTTGGTCTTCTCCACAGCATAATACCGTATTGCGTCTGGCTGATGTCTATTTAGTATATGTGGAGGCTTTGTTGGGTACCAGCAATTCAACTACAGATCCAGAGGCATTAAGGGTTTTTAATATGATTAGAGAAAGAGCTAAGGTTGACAAGGTTGCGACCATTACAGTGGAGTCACTCAGAAATGAAAGGAGAATTGAACTGGCATTTGAGGGGCAATACTGGTTTGATCTGGTTCGCCTTTCCTATTATAATCCGCAAGGGGCGATTACTATACTAAATGACCAGATTCAACACGGTACAAGAATACAATTTACTTATGATCCTTCTACAGGTATAAAAACGAAAAATGCGGCAGGGATGATTATTACACCGCCAACCATTGCGACGTTTACGTTGCCCATACCGGCCACAGAGCTTACTGCTGACCCGAAATTACTGGGTGCCCCGGTAGCATATTACTAACCTGAATTATACATTATTAAATGATAAAAATATGAAAAAGCTACTAAACAAAGCTAATAGCCATTTATTACTTGTTTTATTTGCGGCAATATTCTTTTTACAACAGGGCTGTAAAAAAGATAACCAATCCTCATCTACCGGCACTCCGGTTATTACCAATATACGTAATTATGTAGCTAGTCCCGGAGACTCCGTTTTAACGAGTGTGGGTACTGGAAAGTGGGTTGTTATTTCAGGTCGTAATTTACGAGGTGCCCTGGAAATTTTTTTTAATGGAGTGAAAGGTTCCTTTAATGATGCTTGGTTCTCGGATACGAGTGCTATGGTGTTAATGCCCGAGGTGATTGCCTTCCCTTTGGTACCGGCTTCTCAACTTAATACCATACGCTATGTAACTACACATGGAGAAACCACATTTTCGTTTCCTATTGTAGCCACTGCTCCTACAATATCCGGTATATCTAACGAGAGTGCCAATCCGGGCGACTCTGTTAGAATAAATGGATTCAATTTCTTTTTTATTGAGCATGTCAGCTACGCCGGGGTAGAAGTTACAGATTTTAAGGCTTCCAGTGATGGTACTTTTATCAGTATGGCTGTACCGTCAAGTTTGTCAACAGGGGGGGCTGTTAGTGTAACTACAAAATCGGGCTCAGCGACTACCTTTTATCATGTTCACGATTACGTTACCGGTGTATTGAATAATTATGATGGCGTAAACACCTTTTCCTGGGGATCTGCTACTTCAAACAGTTCTACGGATTTTCCGGGAAACAATGGTAATTATGGCATTTTGACCGCATCAAATATACCTGCTGGAAATGGAAATTGGTGGGATGGCGGACGGTCGATGAATACGAATCCAATCCAATGGATACCTGTCGCCCATTTACAAGATACCTTAAATAATTATGCTTTAAAGTTTGAAATAGCTGTTAACAAACCATGGGCGGATGGCTCTATTCAGATTGTAAAAGATTTCTCCTGGACTTATTTTGCCCTTTACCGTCCGTGGAAAAATGCGAACGGTTCAACCATGCCATTTAGAACAACTGGCTGGCAAACGGTAACCATCCCATTATCAAATTTTTTAAATAATGGCCTGCCTGCTTCTACACTAACGGATTTACTTGGTCCCAATGGAAACGGCGCACTTAATCTAACATTTATGAATGACGGCACAACTGTGGTCAGCGATTTTGAAGCAGCTATTGATAATATCAGAATAGTAAAAGTAAAATAAAAGCTGCCTCAGAGAAGGCGCTAATACCGCCTTCTCTGATTTCAGCGTAATAAAAAAGAAAAACTAATGAATCATTTCGGAAATCAAAAAATTAAAGGACAGCAACCTACCTTAGTATTGCTGGTTCTGATTATGCTGCTAACTTCATTTTGTAAAAAGGCTAAAGAGGTTCAACCGCAACTCAACATTTCATTATCGGAAGTTATCTTTCAGCCAGAAGGAGGCGTTTCAAGTATAACGGTTACCAGTAATGGCAAATGGAGCATTAATAATCCCGCTACTTCGTGGTTAAAATTGAATCAAACAACAGGAAATGAGGGGAGTACGGAACTTAGCTTAACCGCTCTGCCCAACGCTCTCGGTGTTTCCCGTTCTGCAGTACTGATTTTTACTTCAGACAATGGCCAGGCCAAAAGGCTCACCCTTTCTCAGGTAAGCACCCTTTTTCCGTCTTATAATACTTCACCCAAGGCCCCGGACCAAACAGGAATGAGCAGCACTGCTGTGCAATTGGCCGCTAAAATGCATTTAGGATGGAATATTGGTAATACCATGGAGGCTGAAGGTGGCGAAACCGGCTGGGGTAATCCTCAGATAACTGAGTCTTATGTGAAATTTGTAAAACAGACAGGTTTTAATGCCATAAGGATTCCTTGTGCCTGGGACTGGAAGCATCTGAGCGACCGCGAAAAGGCAGCAATTGACCCTGTATGGCTTAACCGTGTGAAAGAAGTAGTTAAATATTGTGTCGATAATGACATGTATGTGATGCTGAATATCCACTGGGACGGTGGATGGCTGGAGCGGAATATCAACCAGGCCAAGAAAGATTTGGTCAATGCCAAACAAAAAGCATTATGGGAACAGATTGCTACGACTATGAGAGATTTTGATGAACATTTATTGTTTGCCAGCGCAAATGAACCTGCTGCTGATAATGCAGAGCAGACGGCAATATTGAACAGCTATCACCAGACATTTATCAATGCTGTCCGTTCTACAGGTGGTAGAAATAGTTACAGGGTATTGGTTGTTCAGGGGCCCGGTACAGATCCGGATAAAACGAATAATTTAATGAATACCCTTCCCAATGATCAGGTTGCCAACCGTTTGATGGTCGAAGTTCATAACTATAGCCCTTCTCAGTTTACTATATTGATGGACGGTGATGTCAATTGGGGCAAAATGTTTTACTATTGGGGGGCAGGGCATCACTCTAGTATTCAGCCGGATCGAAATGCCACATGGGGTGAAGAGAGTGAGCACATCAGAATGTTCAGCCTGATGAAATCCAAATTTATAGATAAAGGCATTCCGGTTATACTGGGAGAATACGGCGCCTACAAGCGAGGTGGGTCAAAAAATATTCCTTTAGATCTGGAAACACACAATGCTTCAGTAGATTACTGGAACAACTATGTGACCAAACAAGCTATTCAATTTGGTCTTAAACCTTTCTTTTGGGATACCGGTGTGGCATTAGACCGTAGAAACAACAAGGTTCTTGATCAAGGCACCGTAAACGCCATTATCACAGCGGCTAAGTAAGGGTAATATTTCGGCCTGGAACCTTTTAAGGCGGTGCTTCGGCACTGCCTGTATTAATTCCCTAACTGCGGAGGCACAGCTATTCAATGGCGATTATCGCATGGTAGTTCCGGATTCGGGGATAATAAAGATATACAAACACACAAATGAAACAAAAACTTTTACTACTGATAAATTTCTTTTTTTTACTATCAACTAGTCTGCTCGCTCAAAGATCAAAAAAGAATCACTCAACTACCCAAGAGCGGATAGTAAGCGTCGATTTTAGTAAAACTGCCGGTAAATTCAATGCTATATTTAACGAATGTGTTGGTGCGGGCCGCGCAAATGAAGGACTTCGTGCCGATTGGCAACAGCAGCTCGCTTATGTTAGAAAAGAATGTGGTTTCAGGTACATCCGTATGCATGGATTGCTCTCTGATGATATGGCTGTTTACAGAGAAGATGAAAAAGGAAATCCTGAGTACAATTATATGTATATAGATGTTTTGTTTGATTACCTGCAAAGCATTGGAATGAAACCTTTTGTTGAACTTGGATTTATGCCAGGAGGGCTGGCTAGTGGCGATAAAACAATTTTCTGGTGGCGTGGAAACGTAACTCCGCCAAAAGATTATAACAAATGGGCAGCCCTGGTAAAAAACCTTACACAACATTTTACAGAGCGTTACGGTGAAGATGAAGTTAAGAGCTGGTACTTCGAAGTGTGGAACGAGCCTAACCTGAAAGATGGATTTTGGACCGGCACCCAGCAGCAATATTTTAAGCTTTATGAATATAGTGCCAGGGCAATCAAAAGTGTTAATCCTGCTTATCGGGTAGGAGGACCCGGAACTGCCGGAGCTGCATGGGAACCCGAGATGATTGATTACTGTAAAAAAAATAACGTGCCAATTGATTTTATAAGTACCCATGCTTATGGAGTGAAACAGGGCTACCTCGATGAATTTGGCAACTCAGGTACTGTACTGGATAAAAATCCTATGAGTGTTAGCGGGGATGTCATTCAGTCCCGTAAGGAAATCGCCAGTTCTACAATGCCAGGTCTGGAACTGCATTATACGGAGTGGAGTGCGTCTTACACTCCGTCTGATCCTATACACGATAGCTATCACGAAGCTGCCTTTGTACTGCAAAAACTTAAACAGGTCGGTAATGCTGCCAATTCTATGTCTTATTGGGTTTTTACTGACGTTTTTGAAGAACCGGGCCCTCGCTACACACCTTTCCACGGAGGCTTTGGAATGTTAAACACGCAAGGAATTAATAAACCGGTGTTCTATTCTTACCAGTTTATGAACCGATTGGGCGATATTGAGCTGGTCAATAAAGATTCTTCATCATGGGTTTGCAAGGATTCAACAGGAAATATCCAGGCCTTGGTATGGGATTTCACCAATACGCATCCGGGAGATTCGGTTCACAATCAGAAATATTACATCCAAGATTTACCATCAAAATCAAAAGGAAAGCTGAAGATCAATATCGAAAAGGTTCCGGAAGGTAATTACGCGCTTGAAATATATAAAGTCGGTTACCGAAATAATGATGCTTATGCTACCTATCTTGATATTGGAAAGCCCTCACAGCTTTCAAAACAGCAAGTGGAACACATTAAGCGGCAAAATGATGGCTCGCCAATATCCAGGGAGATTATTACTATAAAAGATGAGCGTCCTTTTTTTAAAGAAATTGATTTCCGTGAAAATGATGTCCTTTTTTTCAATTTCACTCGGATTTAGGTATATAAATTTTATCAGGTTATTACTAATATATGGAAAAAGTAAACAGGTTAAAAGTGCAAATATGGTTTGCCTTTTTTATACTATTCAATTTTACACAAGTGCAGGGCTTTGCCCAAATTACTGTACCTAAATTATTTGGGGATAATATGGTTTTACAGCGGGATATTAAAATCCCCGTTTGGGGTCACTCGGCTCCAGGAGCCCGGATAATAGCTGAGCTTGGAAAGACCCGCGTCATAACAACTGCTGATGGGAATGGGAAATGGATGGTGTACTTCCCGGTATTTAAGGCCGGAGGCCCTTACAAACTGACAATTTCTGAGTCTGGAACAGCAAGTTCGCAAATCATCTTTAACGGGATTCTTATAGGCGATGTGTGGCTTGCTTCCGGTCAATCCAATATGGAATGGTCGG
>CAMLDJ010000004.1 GCA_946478755.1 uncultured Pedobacter sp.
CAAACAGGCCTCAACCAATACTTTAGCCCGGATGGTTAGCGATATCGCATTTAAAAGCGAGCTTACGCCGGTGGAATAAAAAATCTGCGTGAGGGTAAAGCGGCCAAATAGATTACAAAAGGTGGCAATGATGGCAAAGCCAACATAGATAAAACCCGTGGTGAGGATCATTCTGTATCTTTTGGTTTTCTCATCGAGCATTTTCCATACCATAATGCCATAGGCAACGGAGCTGGTGGTTAAGAACAGCAGCAGCCAGCGCTGGTATCTTGGCGGCATACCCAAAAGGCGTAAGAAAACCGGAGCAAGAAGAAGTACTACAAATATGCACCAATAGTAAAATAACTTTGTGCCTAGCTTTTTACGGAAAAATACAGTGAGCAAAATGGCCAGAATAATCTCTACAGCTTCTATGTAAAGTGCGGGCGCCCTCAGATCGAATATAGGGGCCAATGCAAAGAGCATGATAAAAGTAATTAAATAAGGCTGCGGACTGACCATTGAAAAACCATCAAGGGTTTCTAAACGGCCCCGCTGTTTTACGCTTCTAAAATTGAAGAATACCCAAAAGAAGAATATGGTACAGGTAAAAAGTAATAACAACCGGCTGCTCCTGGTGTACACAAAATAATAGCCAGATATTTCTTGTTCTCCCTTAATAAACCTACGGAAGCCCATGCTTTTATTAGCCCGTCTGTTTACCGTTTCCCATAAATAACGGCGCTCTTTACCAAAAGCTTTAATGCTTACGGCATCGAGCTGACTATCGGTAAGGTACATCAACTCTTTAATATTGATGAGGTTAGAAGAGGTTCTGGCCTGAAGGTTATTAATGGATAAAGTAGTCGTTTTTAGTAGACTATCCATCACAATACGTTTCTTCTTTAACTCTGCAAACTGCTCTTTAAACATAGCCTGTATGGCAGGTTCCGTAAATACTTTAATCAGTACAGTATCTTTACGCAGGTTAAGAATTTCTGTTTTTAAAGCCCACAACTCCTTTTCATATTCATCAAGGTCTGATAAACAATCTTTATTATTGCTCTGTAGTTCTTCCAGTAGAGTTTCGTCCATCAGCAGATTTTGCAGGTTAGGCGATCTGTCACTTTGCGTTAACCGGCTTTTGAGCAGCGTCAGTGCAGCTTCATCCTGCGTTAAATGTGCTTCTATTGGCTTAAGTTTTTTAAATGAGCCAATAGTAACCGGAACTTTATTTATGGTTTCAAATACTTTTTCGAGGTGCGCAAGATAATCGCCTTTGGTCAATGTAGCAGAGTCGGATAGAATAGATACATCCTGACCCTTATCTACAGGTTTATCTTTCTGCGCAAACACATGGCCAGAAAAAAATAGGATAAGAAGTAAAGATATTAAGTTCCGTATGGCTGGGTAAAAAGAATTTCGTGTTATCATTGAGCTTAAGCAGTATTGGGAGATATCCTTTTTTAAGGATATAGGTTGCCAAAAATAAGGATTAGAATTGATTTTACAGCCAGTGGCCGCGAAACCAGGTACCGTTTTATAGATAACGAACTTGTTTTTACTTATATGGAAACGTTAACGCGGGTGCAGGACAGCAAACCAGGGCAAGCTATGATGTTTAAAGCGAAAGGTAACGGTTGAAGATATTAATACCTGAAAGAGGATATGCCTGCTGCAGTTGGCCATGGTACTTTGCCACAACGCGCGCCTTATCTTTTTAAATGTTAAACAGAGGATGATTAGTTTTATTCCTTTGTGAGGTAGATATTCATCACGCCTCTTGCTGCAATTTGGTTAGTTTCATAAATAAGCGATTGTTTATCCGTTACGTCAGCACTAATCCACATGTACTGATCAGTCTGTGCCGCAATGCTCCAATCAGTCTGTGCGGCAAAATTAGGATTGCTAAAAGTGAGGATACGGTTATCTGCATTTCGTCTCAGAATATAGTCTGAAAACTTTACCGATGTATTAATGTCAGTAGAAACTTTTACCTGTTTATCATCGAATGTCCAGTACGATTTTACGGCATCTGCCACGATATGACTAACTATGATTCCCGAAGAATTATAAAGCTCGAGGTCATACCCACCTGTCGACCATTTGCCATTCAGGGTTTCATTCGTAGTATGATCAGTGTCTTTTTTGCAACCCGATATATTGACTATGATACATAACAAAAATAAAATATGTTTCATACCTGGCCTTTAGATGATTGAAGTTAAATAAACCAAAACGAATCCGCAAATCTAATATATGCGTTAGCCTATCTGTAATCTGTAGTTGAATTGGCACATTTAAGTTTATTTACCTCGGCTTGTAGCAAGTAACGCTATATACACGTTTATACCTTAAATTAACACTAGGCATTAATGAAAAAAATCTTACCAATTTTGCTCGTATTATTTTGCATCGCCGGATGTAAAAAGGAAAAACAGGGAAATTATTCTGAAACCATAACCAAAGGAGAAAAATGGGGAATAAAGATAGGCAGCTCACATGCTGAAGTATACACCCAACTGCAAAAGGCAGGATCAAGCCTCGACTTTCAGCATGTAGCAATTTTTGGCCACAAGCCTTATAGTTCGCCAGAAAGCCTGGGCCAACTTCTTCCTTATTATTATGCGCTTACTGTTTATAACAATACCGGAACTTTAGACCGTGTAGTGCTGTTTTTTAGCGGAGATAAAGTGCAGCAGATTGCCACGGGCGGTGGCCTCACCACACCAGTAAGCAAATGGCCAGAAAATGTGACTGATGATACCGCAATAAAAGTTGATGACCCTGTTTCAGGTTTAACAGCAAAGCTGATCAAAATCCATCAGTTACCAGCCTATGCAACTTATGGATTTGTACTTTCCGATAAACCATTAAACAAACCCTACGATCCGGATATGAATAATCACGATGACTGGCAGTTTGGTTTTTCAAACTTTGTAAGTGCAAGCACCAGCGGATCTTCAACAGTAGCCCTTCATTTCAAGGCAAGTAAGCTGGAAAGTATAGACCACGATTATCGCGAGGGGCAAATATTTAATTGATTCGAAAGTATCGTCATCCCGATCCCGAAGATTCGGGAAGAGATCTTTAAATTTGATTTCAATAACATGGTTCAAAGATCTCTCCTCCGAAGGAGTTCCTTTGGAACACTCCGCAGTGTTTCGGAGATGACGATCATTCCATTGGAGTCTGTTGATGGTCGCTTGTCGCAGGGCTTAAGCTGTTTCGATAAGCTCTCCGTAGGAGTCCTTTGGACAACATAACATCGTCTGAGGTGAAACGCCTTTATGGTACAACCTCGTTTTTTTTAATATAAATTATACTAGCGATGCATGTGCATCATTTATAAATTTAACGTATCCATTAAATTAACGGGTCGGAATCCTGATTGCGGGGATTGTGCTCTGGAAAACTATTCTTATCGAAATGATGGTGACGGTAAAAGTTTGCACGGTCAACCTCTACAATTTCATCTTCCATCCGCAACGCCGCCGGACTTCCAATTACGCTGCGGATCTGGTTCTCCAATTCAGGGGTAACCTCACCAATAATATATCTCGGCATTGCCCTGAACTGATCTTGGTGGATATCGGGTAAAATAACTTCTTTTTTCTCTTCGCCTAAATTTGCGAGCCCGATGGGTATCAGCACAGCCTTTTCCTCCAAATCTTCGCCCATATCGGCAAGCTCCACAATAACGTAGCGTATCGTATTTTGCTCGGGATCAAATAGGAGGTCGCGCACCTTTCCAACCGAATCGCCGGCTTCATTTCTTACTGGCCAACCTTTAATGTCTGCCTCGCCGGCTGTTAATTGATAACTACTTTTTGAGAGCTCTTCTAAATTGCTGTATACAATAGTTCCTGAATCCATAATTGCTTTTTTTAAAGGGGCTATTAATAACGATGCCCACTTTTACAACAAGTTTTTCAGGAGATGGTTTTTATGCTAAGACGCCAGGGTACAAAAATAGGGCGGCTAAAACAAATAGCGTAAAGTAGGTAATTAATGGTAAATATTTGTGATCTAGTGTTTTGTGTTGACATTAAAAGATGTGGAAAGCAACAAAAATATTAATCGAAAATATTTTTTTTATCAGGCGGCAAGCATACTGTTTAACGATTATTTTGTATAATCGTTAAAATAGAATCAGAAGTTAATGAAGAATATAGCTGAATTTAGAATGTCATTAAAAGAAGATAGACCCGATAGTAACATGTCGGTTCAATTGCGCGCACTCTGGTACGATGCAAAAGGAGACTGGCATACGGCACATCACCAGGTCGACCATTTGGGCGATGTTGCCTCTGCCCGCATCCATGCTTACCTGCACCGCAAAGAAGGCGATATTTGGAATGCCGATTATTGGTATACTAAAGCTGGCGAAAAAAGGCCACAATTAACATTAGATCAGGAATGGGAAGAATTGGTACAGCGTTTTTTATCATGATGGGTGTAAATTACCTATCATTTAGCTCAGGCCATAACTAATGGTAAGCTGGGGAGATAATACCTGAAAACAATATTAATCTCCCAAAATCTCCAGTCATTTTTATTTCGCAGGCATTTTAAATGATGGGGGAAGCGACGCTTCATCCGCTGCCCATAGTTTATTCGGACGTTTGCCCATTACCAGCTCCAATTTGCCCCCTTTCATCAAATCTTCGTGAGCAAACCACGATTTATTCCATACTTGTCCGTTCAGTTTAGCCGATTGAATGTATTTATTTCCAGGAGAATAGTTTATACAGTTCAACTCAAACTTTTTGCCATTTCCCAGATCAAGTTTTACGTTGGCAAAAGTGGGGCTGCCAATTACATACATGGGTAAGCCTGGGGTTATCGGGTAAAAACCCATCTGCGAAAACACTACAAAAGAAGTAAGGCCGCCGCCATCTTCATCGCCAGGAATACCCATTAAATCGTTACGGAACCACTGACTTAATAAACTCCTTACCCTTTTTTGCGTGCGCCAGGGCTGTCCCGCATAATTGTACAGATAAGGAATATGCATGGCAGGTTCATTACCCATAGAAAACTGTCCAACATTACCCGTATGATCGGGCAACTGCGAATAAAAATCAAACCTGCTTTTCCCAAGCGGTGTATTATACATTTTCTCCAGTTCATCAACAAAAGCCTGCTTGCCGCCAATCATATTTACCAAATCGCCCAGGTTGTGCAATACATCCCATCGGTAAAGCCAGCCATTGTTTTCGTCGTAAGTTTCTCTGGCACCAAGTCCGCCCGAAAAGCGGTAATCCAGCGGTTTAATAAATTTACCTTCCGCATCTTTCGGATGAAAAAATCTGGTGTCCGGATTAAACACCGTATGGTAGCTGCTACTTTTATCTAAAAAGTATTTGGCTTCGTCGGTTTTACCCAATTGCTGAGCAATATTGCCCAGGCACCATTCATCATAAACCGTACCCAGGGTAACAGCTATCGGTTGGCGTTTTTCAAAACCATGAACTTCTGCTGCAGTTTCTTTTTCGCCTTCAGGTAAAGCAGGGAAATAGCCCTTGTCTTTAAAAAACTGATCTAAAACACCTGCTTTTTTTGAAGACCACGGGGCCAGGGTTTTTTCGGTAATGGCTGCTTTACAATACTGATAAGCTTCATTAAGATTAAAATTTCTCAAACCCTTGTTATAAGCATCAATTACGGTGGCCACGCCATGATTGCTGTTCATCCTCCGGCTATCACCAGTTACCTCCGGAAAAGTTGGCATCCAATGGTCTTTCATCTGTTGTGCCATTCGCAGGTAGGAATTAATCATATCGCCTTCCATTTTTGGCTCAATAATCACACGGAGTGGATGTGTTGCCCGGTAGGTATCCCAAATCCAGTCATCAGTAAAAAATGGCATGCCATTATCATTGTGCACTTTTCCGTCGAAGGCACTAAAATACTTTCCATCTTCAGATAAGCTGATCATTCTTTCGTAAGTGCGATAAAGGGATGTGTAAAATATGGTTTTGGCTGTTTCATCGGTGCCTGTTACCATGATCTTTCCAAGTGTGGCATTCCAGATATTCTTTCCTGTCTGCGCCACCTGGTTCAGGTTATAATCTTTGATTTCTCGACGGAGATTGTGTTTTGCCTGTTCTTCACTGATAAATGATATGCCATAACGTGCTTTAATCTGCTTGGTTTGAGCGGGAAATTTTAAAATAAGATAAGCATCACGGCCGGAAGCAGACTGTTCCCTAGCATCAATTTTGGTTCCATCATGCTTGCCTGATTCAACGGGTGTTAAATCAGTTTCGAAGTAGAGGTAAACTTTGGTATTATTGTCTAGTTTCTGAAAACCACTTACCACATTTTGGCTCACCTTTAGCGCCCCGTTTCTGGTGTTTAAAACGAGGTAAGCCGGAGCATTTGCCTGCGAAAAGTTGAGCGCATATATCCCCGCTTGGTGAGATGGCGCAAATTGTACATTTATCCCAAAATCATCGAGGTCAACCTCGTAATAATAAGGTTTAATCACCTCATTGTCGTAGCCATAAGAAATTACGTTACCCACATTTTTGAGGTCGCCCTGAAAAGGACTCAGATTAAAGGCCGAGCTGCCCCGGTGGCTGGTAATCACAATAGGTAAACCAGCTATCGTATTGCTGGTAAAATTATCACGCTCCGGATAAACCCGCAATAAGCTGTTAGGTAAATGAACAGTAGGATAAGTGGGTACAAGTAAATGGCTAATGTTACCAATGTATGGATTAACATAGTCTACGGGTTGTTTTTTAGCTTGTGCATGTGCAAAATTGATACAAGCTATTAGCAAAAATATTGTGCTCAATAAACAATATGTATATTTTTTCATTTCAAGAATTTCGATTAGATGTGACAAACATAACATTTTTCAAAAACGATATTTAACGCTGACGAGTTGCCGACTGTATCATTAATGATGTAAATCTTTTTAATCTGCTTATAACAGTAAAACGATTTATCAAATCTAAAGGAAATGATCAGTTTACCAAAAAAGCAAAAACAGAAAATGCCCTTTACTATTTGGCCTGTTTGCATTTTATTAGGTTAATTACAATGCCTGGTGCCAAAAAAATAGGTTATGGCTTAAGCATAAGTAGAGGTATAAACAAAAAAGAGCGATGAATAGATTTCATCGCTCTTCGAATGTTGGATTTTTATTTATTATTTTGCTAATGAAGCAGTTTGTTCTGTACCAGTTACTGGTGAGCTCATTTGTGTTTTCATTGCTGCAAATCTGTCTAGGTTCAATTTTGGTGTGCTTCCCATTACTAAGATATGCTCTCCGGTAGCTCCGCTTAATTTTAAATCTGCACGGTCTTCAATTACCGTATATAAACTTTCTGTATCTGAATCGATTTCGGCAACCGCATTTCCTTTTAAGAATAACTGAAGATATTTAGCATCTAATTTGCCTGCTGTTTTTACTACGGCATTTTCAGAAGCCTGTACTCTGGAAATATGGTTTACATAAACTGTAATCTTAGCCGTATTTCTATCTGCCGAAGTGATTTTTAATGCATGTCCATCTTGGATCACTTTTACTTTACCGGTATTATCCTCATTGTAGCTTACACTTTCTTTTTCTCCTTGTATCAATGTAATTTCTACATTTCCGCTTACAATAACCTGGCTGATGTTTTTAGGTGCCGACATTTTGATTGGCTGTTTCTCTCCCGCCATTACACTTGTTGAGAAAATAGAAGAAGTTAAAACGATAGCTGCTAATACTGATTTTGTTAGGGTTTTGATTGAGGTTTTCATAATGCTGTTATTTATATTTTTTAATTAATATTTTGTGATTGTTTTGTAGATAAGACACCACCATGGCCAAAACGTTGCAGCAGAAAACCCTCAATTATACCAACACAGCTTAATTCTCGACCAACGGGTTTAAAAATCGGGCGAAAAGGAGTTCATTTTATGGATGAATCTGTGACTTAATTCTAAATACGGCATTACTGTTAACAAGCTTTAAATTAAAATTACCATACAGATACAGATAGATCTTTTTGAGGGATAATTTATTTCATAAAAATCAATATTAGTGATAGGATTTTTATGCAATGATGGGATGCGAAGAATCGTCATCCGATAGCTCCTAAAATCCGCATGTCTGTCGTAATCTGAATATTACTAGTTCTAAAAATGAATATCACCTGATTTTATTCCGCGATAATTATATTTATAGGCGGAAGTTCATTTTTGATTGGCATTTCTGAACAGATTTGGGGTCGAAATTTTATTTTAGGCATAAAAATGAAATAGACATCCCCTCCTGGCTATATTTCAGGTAACATATTAGCGCTAAGTATTTCTTTTAGTG
Organism: uncultured Pedobacter sp.; assembly: GCA_946478755.1. The sequence continues at coordinate 8,303 of CAMLDJ010000004.1, forward strand.
ATCCTGATGCTATGGGTAGCCATGATCTATTGAGTAAATTCTTAATTTCAGCTGTCTGCCCTGCCTAACCCACCTGGCTGGCCGGATGATGAATCTAAAAAGAAACTTTTTTAGTCTGAAACACGGCTTCAGCGTTTTTACCTTTTGTGAAAAATAATCAATGATTTTATTATATATGTTTCTGCAGACCGCTGTAAAATATAGGAAAACCAGGTTTTTGTTCAGTGTAGAGAAAGGCATGTTATTCCATCCAAAATCATTTTTAAGGATATCAAATTGCCGCTCCATCGTCCCTCTCTGGTTATAAAAATGGACAAGGGCAACAACATCCGTTTCGAAGTTGTTAGTTAGGATCCCCCTGTATTCATAGGCATCCTGGGTAATCAAATCTACCTGGCCATCTTTTTTCAATCTCCGTTTGGCAATTAGCCTATATGTCTGTGGCTGTTGATTTTGTTCCCTGGCCTGGTTTATAAAGGGAAGAATGTCCGTGTACCCTACTTCCACTAGGCCATTTTTGTCCTCCATCACTTTCCAGTTGCAAATTTGCGGAAAATATTTCTCGACATAGCTGTTTCTGCATCCTATGTAAAAGTGTTCTACCTTCTGTTGTAGGAAAGTAACCACCTCATACTGGTAGGATGCTGCATCTGCCCGAAAGTTTTTAATCTTTTTTACTTTCTTTGTTTCAAGCAGATTAAAAATTCTTTCGAGCGTATCCCTTTGAAATGACTTTGCATCAGAATTTCCATTTCTGTTTTCGATATAAAGTACAAATTGCTCATTGACGGTACAAACACCTGGCTGATAGCCATAATCTCTTTTGTAGGTCATTTTACTGTCCTGTTTTTCATTAAAAATGATCGTGTTATCATAATCAAGGGTAAGTTCCTGGGAATCAAGAACCCCGATCTTTTTGAGGACTTCCAGATTAAAGTTCTCAAGGGTCCGGTTGGTACAATATTGATGTGTAGCCACACCCCGCTTGGTTACACAGGTTTTTGTTTCTGCGGCAAGCCCGGAGAGTCTTCTCAAAACAGTATCGGGGCTTGCCAGTCTAAGATAGGGATTGTCGACAAAATGACTTTTTAAGTGGGTATGGAGATCTTCAACACTATCGCCGCCACAGAGAAAAACAGATTTAAGGGAGTAGAAAACATCCTTCCAGGAATACTTGCTTTGGGCAGCAACGCAGGGCAGATGTGCATGGCAAAGTTTATCGATTTCTAATTTGTTTAAGTAGTCAAAAACAAAATTTATGCCTCCGAAAGAGGATATTGGATTTGAATTTATTATTTTCACAGCAGTAATATTGGTCAACACTAATTTAAGTGAATATTACCTTGCTGCAAAACATTATTTATCAAGGTTTTGCAGCATTTTTTTTTATAACATGCGGACATTAGGAGCTATCGGATGCCAGAAGGCTTTTTCAGCCGACAGCCTGTCCCGACCTTTCGTTAAAGCGATCTTAATGCGCTGGCAAATAGCGGTAGTTGTAGGATTGCTTCGTCGTGCCTCCTCACAATGACGACCTTTCTTATGGGGATCTGTCAATGGGAGGAAGATTGAAAATCAATTTTTTTTGTTGTCATCCGATACTATTTCCCGTAGGTATGAAGCGTCTAATATTTCGATCCTTTTTCTCTGGGCACCAATCTTCCCCGCATTCATGAATTCTGTGAAAATTTTGAAAAGCGTTTCGTAGGTGGTTCCTGAGTAAGAAGCAATATCCTGACGGGATATATCGAGATTTATTGCGCCATTGTTATCAACGCCGAATTGCGACTGTAAGGAAAGAAGCGCATTTGAAATCCTGCCTTTTACCGACATATGCGCCAGATTGCGCATCCGTTCGTGCGACTCCTGAAGCTCGGAAGCAAAAAAATCCATTAGCTGATGAGTAAGGCCGGGATTTACCGTTAAGCTTGATCTAAAAAACTCCAGGTCGATAAAGCATACGGTTGCATTTTCAAGTGCAGTTGCAGAAACGGGGTAGGTGGGATTTTTTCCCAGACCAAGATGGCCGATCACATCTCCTGGCCTTGCAAATCTTATAATGAGTTCCTTTTCATTGTCCCACTTTTTATGAACTTTGATTGTTCCTGAAAAGACGAAAAATATGCCGCCCACAGGTTGAGCTTCAGTGAATAATTGTTCTCCCTTTTTTAACTGAAAATTCTTTTTTTTATGAGAAACGGCAGGTAGCCAGTCCGCTATTACACGGCTGCATAAATAGCAGCTTTTTACATCACACACATTATTACACTCTTTCATTGGATAGGTCTTACTTGCGGCAAAAATACAACTAATATTTAAATACTGGATTTGATTAGTTAATATTGTTTAAAATATATTATATATAAATAAATTGGTTTATTTTGTTAAAATAGTATTGTTTGAAATATATTTATAATTTCATTTTTTGTTTTTTATTCTTACTTTTGCTTCATTCTAAAAAGAAAAATGAGGAACACAAAAAATGTAATACCAATAGCCCCGTCGCTGGGCATTTTCGGTAAATTTAAATTAGGGAGGAACAAAGAGAAAAGTTCGAAGAAGCGTCTTTTATTTATTTCCACGTTGTCGGTAGGCGTTGCGATAGGGATTTCCCTGATCGCAAAGGTTCTCGTGTCTCTGATCAATCTGGTAACAAACATTTCTTTCTATCAGCAGTTCGAATTTGGTTTCCATAGCCCTGCAGATAATCATTTAGGTTTAATGGTAATTGTTGTTCCTATTATCGGCGGTGTTATAGTTGGGCTGATGGCGCTTTATGGTTCCAAAGCGATCAGGGGGCATGGGATTCCGGAGGCAATGGAGCAGGTACTGACCAATCAGAGCAGGATCAAACCTTCAATAGCCATATTAAAACCCGTTTCTTCAGCGATTGCTATAGGTACCGGTGGTCCTTTTGGTGCAGAAGGCCCCATTATTGCAACAGGCGGTGCACTGGGTTCAACCCTTGGGCAGCTATTTACCGTAAGTTCCAATGAACGCAAGATCATCCTTGCAGCAGGAGCAACAGCGGGGATGTCGGCCATATTCGGTACGCCGTTGGCAGCAGTTTTTTTGGCCATTGAGCTGCTATTGTTTGAGTTTTCTCCCAAATCGATTATTCCAGTAGCATTGGCCTGTATTACCGGTGCTGCGGGACATCATCTTCTTTTCGAACAGGGGCCGGTTTTTCCGATGCCAGCACTTTTGGCTCCCTCAAATGCAGCCCTTGGCATATATAGCCTCATCGGTATATTGGTCGGTTTTGCATCACTCGCGCTGACCAAGATTGTGTATTTTATTGAGGATGCCTTTGAGAAACTCCCAGTTCACTGGATGTGGTGGCCAGCCATGGGCGGACTAGCGGTTGGTATAGTCGGTTATTTCGCACCCCGTACCCTCGGGGTAGGATATGATAATATTATTTCGCTTTTAAGTGGACAACTTTCCATTTCGGTCATCCTTTCCTTATGCCTCTTTAAATTTATTTCCTGGGCCATTGCCCTGGGCAGTGGAACCTCTGGCGGGACACTGGCACCCTTGATGACCATTGGCGGAGCCAGCGGTGCTGCGATGGGATATTTATTACATTCCTTTTTCCCCGGGCTCGATATCAGTATACCAATGTCGGCACTGGTGGGAATGTCTGCTATGTTTGCAGGAGCCTCGAGGGCTTATCTTACCAGTATCCTTTTTGCGCTCGAATCTACCCATCAGATCCATGGACTGCTTCCGCTTCTGGGTGCCTGCTCTGGAGCATATCTCATTTCTGTGTTTTTTATGAAAAATACCATCATGACAGAAAAGATTGCACGCAGGGGGGTACATACACCTGATAGCTACGAACCTGACCTATTGTTAAAACTACGGGTTTCAGAGGTAATGGATCATGATCAGGTCTTTATCAGCCCTTATAACACCATTGCTGAGGTAAGAGAATATTTTGCGAAAAATCCTCCGGTGGAAAACCAGTATGCGGTTAAAGCGCCTAAAGGGGATTGCCTGGGAACGGTTTCTATGCTGGATCTTTTCCTGCCTTCACTAGATACAGCAAAAGAAATCACGGCAATTACCAAGACTGTAAATGGCCGGGTTAAAACTAACGACTACTTAAAAAAGGCAGTGGAGCTGATGTCTCAAAACGAGAACGATTTTTTGATGGTATTTAGCAGTAAGGGTGAAAACGCTTTTGCAGGACTGCTAAGCTATAAGGAGGTGGTTAAAGCCTATCATGTAAATCATGAAAAGGAAAGTTCGGTCGGCAGGAACCTCTCGCTGGACAGGCAAGCGAAAAAAATCATTGTTAGGGGCAAAAGGATAATGGCCGATAGAAGGCTTTAAACATATTTATTAAAAATCAATGTTATGAAAAATGCAAGTTATTGTATGATGATTGCCGGTATAATTGTGCTGGTTATCGCTTTCTCTACCACCGGACATCTCAATTCGGTAAATCCCGTGGATTCTCACCCCTGGACCATTAATATCAATGGGATACGTTCGTTTGCCTGGCCAGAATTCTGTGGCGGGCTTCTGATTGCCTTGGGCGGAATTTTCAATATTGCCACATGGCACCAAAAGAAATACCGAATGGACTGATTTCCGTATGTTATCATTACTATAGAACATGAAAACGGTGAAAATCGATAAAGAGAAAATAAGTGCCACGTATGATATCAATCTCACATCCGGTCAACATCTGAATAAACTTCACAATGTAATGGAGGCAAGCCAGGTTGATGAGGTGATAGCGCTTTTAAAAGCTAAGGGATATACGCTTACATTTAATCCCGAAGATTCCAGTGCCGCCTCATGGGGCGTATCCGGTCCCTGGCCATCAGATATCGAATTTGAAATAGATGAGGTAATTACCTGTAAAGGTCCTGATAATGCGCGGCTTAAGGTTCTGGCAATAACCACAAAGCCTTTTGGTTTAAAAGGAATAAGGATATCATCTGCTGAAGAACAGAAGTATTGGACGGTGGAAGAAGTACTGGCAGGTTTCAGAAAAATAGTTAAGTCAATTTTGTTTTCCCTGTTTAAACGGCATTAAAAATTATTGGGAAACTAACTGTCAGTACTTCCAATCCCTGCGAAGGAAGATTAAAATTTAATCGATAGTTTTTCGGAAACAAGAACGTTGTTTTTATAGTACTCGAAGAACCAACTTCCATTCTTTTTTAAAACTACACCGTTCGCGTTCGCATTGTTCGAAATATAACAATCCTCTACAGAGGTTTTTAGTAAGGTCATTACAATTTTAGGGGTTGCATCTATCAGTTGGTAGCCATTGCTTATGGCTTGGGTATACAATAACCCCTCTTGTTGTTCTGTTTTGGCGACGATTGGTTGATTAACCGGTACGGGCACTGTTTTAGCCGCTACGTTTGCCGGGGCAGGTGTTGGTGTTGGATTGGTGGCCGCCGTTGGGTTGCCTGCTACATACTTAAAATCGTTAAAGGAAGTAAATGCATCTTTCAATGCCAAATTGTAAGAAGTCTCATATTCTTTCTCTCTGCTTTTACCTGCCTTGCTTTTTATCACTACAGCTCCCTTACAATCTTTAAGTAAAAGGGTAAGATTGGTAACGAACATACTATTGTTTTCCTGCACTTCTGCTACCAGGGCCCTGCATCTGTCTGTTGCAATTTCTTCTGGTATTTCAGCATTATCAAAATAAACCGTGAAGCCCTTCTCCTCAAAAAAAGCCTTGGTAAGGGTATTTAAGCCATATTGATTAATCTGTTTGAGAAAACTAAATTTCTCGGGCACAATGATGTATTTGTAATTGGCAGCATTAGACTGTGCCTGTACAGAAAAAGAGATTGCTAAAAAGAGAATAAAAAGATACCTTTTCATAACGGTTAATGGAGCTTGGATAAGATTCCGCCTCAATTTATAGAATGAAACGGAGAAAATCAAATTTATCGTTCAGCAACACGATCCATATTAATCAATTACCTACGGTAGGCATCGCAAATGGAATATATCAGATCGCACAAGCGAAAAAAGAACAACTATTTATCACAAAAATTTCTAAATTTAGAAAAAAACCTTTTTTTTATTCCAAAATTAAAACCAATATAAACCAAACATATGCTTAACATTCAAAACACCAAACTATTCTGGGCAAGCTGCCTGGCGTTATTGGTTACCTCTCTTTCCTTCGGCATCCGCGCCGGGATAATGAACCAGCTCGGGATCGATTTTCAACTGAGTACCTCCCAATTGGGCACCATTACGGCTGCTGCCTTCTGGGGATTTCCACTGGCTATTGTGGTCGGAGGATTTGTAGTCGATATGATCGGCATGAAACGTTTGCTGGTAATGGCCTTTATCTTCCATCTGGCCGGAATCGTGCTTACCATTTTTGCTCAGGGCTACTGGAGCCTGTTTTTATCTACCCTGTTAATCGGGATTGCCAACGGTACAGTAGAGGCCGCATGTAATCCATTGGTGGCCGCTTTATACCCCGAAAATAAGACCACCCGCTTAAATCATTTTCACCTATGGTTTCCAGGGGGCATTGTGATCGGCACCTTGTTGGTTACCTTGTTTGTTCAGCTTGGACTGGGCTGGAAGGTACAGGTGGCCATGATGATTATTCCTACTCTAATTTACGGATACCTGTTTTCAAAGTTGGATTTTCCGGTTACCGAAAGGGTATCATCCGGTTACTCCAGTTCGGATATGTATAAAGCAGTACTTTCTCCTTTGTTTATCTTTATGTTCATCTGTATGTTCGGTACGGCAATTACCGAGTTATTTACCGGTCAATGGATAGGTTTATTACTGAAAAATGTAACGGATAATGCCATTTTATTGCTCACGCTTACTACTGGGATTATGGTAATTGGCCGGGGTTTTGCCGAACCCGTGGTTCACCGTCTTGCTCCTCAGGGCGTATTGCTCTTATCTGCAATATTTGCTGCAGCCGGACTTTACATGCTGAGCACCTTTACCGGGAATTCTATTTTCTTCGCTGCAATCATTTTCGGCATAGGCGTTTGTTATTTCTGGCCAACTATGATCGGTTTTGTGGCGGAAAACGTTCCTAAATCCGGAGCACTTGGACTAAACTTAATGGGGGGTGCAGGGATGTTTGCTGTTTCTATTTACACCATGTTTATGGGGAGCTTTTACGATAACCTGATTGTTAAACATTTACCTGCTGGTGCCTCATTAGGCGCTTATTTAAAAGCTCCGGAAAATTCAGCACCAGCGCAGGCGCTTGCCAATGCCAAAAATCTGGCCGGTCCTGAAATTCTGCAGGCTACACTGATTATCCCTATCATATTGATTGTGGCGTTCGGCGGATTGGTTATCTACCTGCGTTCACGAAAAAAGAGCGGGTCTGTAGCTTTGTAACTACGATGGCTTTATAGATTATACGCCATAATACATTAAATGAATAATATCTACAAGTTCATGATGCTAAATCCATCATAACTTGTAGCTATTTATGGTTTATTTTTTTGATCACTGCATTGCGCTTCAATAAATTAATTATAACAAAGAACTGCCTGGCGAGAGCTCGTATGGGGCTTTGCCTGCTTCAAAAATCCTTGTCGCTTCGCTCCCCTGCGTGGTGATTTTATTATCTAATACCCTAATCCAATTGCCTTCGCGCAGCCCTACTATCTTTATGTTATTCTGCGTTAGAAATTCCATGATCCTGGTTTCCCTTGTTTCTCCGTTATGTTTTAACTCCGGATTTGGGTCGAGATAATGGGGATTAAGGTTAAAAGGAACCAGTTCCATGCAATCAAAAGAGGACGGATACACAATAGGCATATCATTGGTGGTTTTCATATTCATACCAGCAATATTGCTTCCGGCGCTACAGCCCAGATAAGCTTTCCCCGCTTTGATATTTTCACTTAAGGGTTTCATTAGTCCCAGCTCATGAAGTGTTTTTACCAGAAGAAAAGTATTGCCTCCCCCCGTAAAAAAACCTTTGGCAGTATGGATCGCCTCAATGGGGTTGTTAAATTCGTGCAGGCCTTTAACGCTGATATTTAGCTGTGAGAAAAAATCGCGGGCTTTGGCCGTATATTCTTCATGCGAAATGCCTCCTGGCCTTGCAAAAGGGATAAATATAATTTCATCTATCCCGGCAAAGAGCGTAATGAGCTCATCTTTCAGGTATTCCAGATAATTACCGCCAAACAGCGTAGAAGTAGAGGCCAGGATAACATTCATTTTATTTTGCTTTCAGCAATTATACCGTTTTTCGTTGAAATAATTATTGTGCAGAGCCAGTAGAAAGATTGGCCATTTTCTAGTTAATGAGAAACGGCAAACTGAAGGTTTTTTCAGAAATGAAGATCCGTTTTTCCTTTAAAAACCTGAGCTTGATAATTAAATACTGATTTGATTATCTAAACTCAGTTTAAGTCGGTCGTCACCCTGAATTTATTTCAGGGTCTTTCCTGCCAAAAAAGATGCTGAAACAAGTTCAGCATGACGATGAGATTAGGAATAAAACTTGTCTGATAGCAGGTTTTAAAACATGTTTTCTTTATGCCTTTCAGAAAAAAACTAATGCTGGGCGTTGGATACCCTGGCTGCAGAAAGATATTTCCTTCGCTCATTTATCCACTCTTTTAACTTTGGGAAAATATACAGGATTGCAAAAGCCAATATGGAAATAACTGCTTGTAAAGAGAGGTTTATTTTGGTCACCGGATTAATGTCAACATCACCCATTACAACATATAGGCGGTATATGCTCCTTATAATAATGAGCATCAATAAGTATTTGCTCCATCCGAACCTGCGTTTGATCAGGATAAAAAGAAGATAACGTGTGATCAGGATCAATATAAAAATAACCAGTTCCTGCGTACTCTTGTAATCGTAGAAAAACAGATTTACTATCCCGATTAAAAAAGTAATTAAAATAAGATTAGAAGATAAGGAATACTTATTCTTTATTAATTTAAAATTTACCAACTTAAATAGGTTAATGACGACCAGACGATGCAAATGTCCTGATAATTTTTTATATCAGGTAATTTCTTGGCTAAAGAAATGTAAACCTGTTGATATTTATCAATACCTATGAGCCGATGGTAAAAAAAAGCGGATTGCCAAACAGCAATCCGCTTTATATCTCTAGTCTAAATTTTGTATTACGCTTTCATTATACGGTCTTTAACCTTCATAGCAGGGTTACCCTGATAAATAACATAAGGCAATAAGTCTTTAGTAGCCACACTTCCCATCGTTAAAACTGCATGACTATGCAGGGTTACACCAGGACCAACTGTAGCTGCGGCACCAATCCAAGCCCCATCTTCCAGCACAATGGGACCGGTCATTAAGTCGAAATTTGTGAGGCTATAATTGTGATTTCCGGTAATGAGAACAGCCTGTTGCGAGATACAGCAGTTTTTTCCAATTTTTACCTGGTCCAAATTGTCTACATAACAATCAGCGAGCCAGCTATAATCGCCGATTTCCATTTTCCATGGATATTTAATGTGGATGCCTGGTTTTATGCGCACCTCTTTGCCAATCCTGCTACCGAATAACCGTAACAGAGCAACCAGTACCGAACTGACGGGCATCAAACGGCTCTTAAAAAAAATAACATCGGTAAAGTACCATAAAACCTGCTTGAGGATGGGCGCACCAACCTTAAAATTGCCAGTATCAAAATTCTTGTGTAGCTGGGTTTTTGTCAAATTTTCCGCTTTATTTGTTGTTGGCAATGGTGTGATTTTTAACTGATTTATTGCTTTTCTTGATCCAAAAATATAACATCGCGAAAATGCAGATGTATACAATGATATTAAATATTTCGTGGTGATAGGTAAAATTGTTCCGCTGCGATTTAAAGAATCCCAGTAATACGCCCAAACCTGCAATACGCAATACATTCAGAACATAGATAGCAATAAAACCGATAATCAGCATTTTAAAAGTAGATTTCCATGGCGCAGGAAATGCCAGTACAAAAGCGGCCAAAAAACTCATTACGCCAAGGCCAAGGCAGGAATAATTCACACGCAGATAAGGGCCGGCTACTACCATAACGTCCATTTCGTTATGAATGGCATAAAAGCCAAAAGCCTTAATAATCCATACCGCAGGTACAATTAATGCTGTTTTTAAACCTTGAATATAATCAAAGTGATCAGCAATATAGGCATTATAAAATCTGGAACCGGGTGTCATCACGCTATTCATAAACAGATTACCCTGGCTAAACAGGATGTATAATATAAACAGGGCAACCACAAATTTGATGGCCTTTTTATTCGCTTCCTTTTTTGCTTCTTCTGGGGTCATATATTATCGGCATTTGTAAATTTAACTTCTGTTTTTTTGAATGACTTTAATTTTTTTATCTACCAGTTTTCTAAACCAGAAACCCTGTAGATAATGGAATTTAATTCCCGTGGAGCCCTCAAATATACCGAGTTTAAAAAACATGCGGTAGCCAAAGTAAAGATAGGGACGAAATCCAAGCGGAAGTTTCCACCACAATTGTTTTAACCATGCCCGCTTTTCATCAGGACTGCCCAATAAGTTAGGTTTTAAACTTTGGAACCGTAGTTTTAACATCCTTTCTACCTCTTCTTGCGCAACAAGATCACTATAACGCTCGTGTTTGGCTTTCCAAAAGGCTATATCATTCTCTTTTAGGTTTTCTTCCAAAATCCAGCCTTTCTTCCAGATTTTGGTCTTGCCCGGTACAATAAAACGGTGATCCATATTCTCGTTCAGATCAGAAAAACCGATCCCTGTCCTGAACATTTTTAAAAGGTAAAAAGGATAGAAGGTACCAAACCTGATCCAGCTTCCCTGAAAGAAATTTTTGCGGTTAAAGTAAATGCCGTTAATATCGAGGTGGTCTTCATATTTAAAATTGGCCAGCATTTCGAACAGCTCGGGTGTAACGGTTTGATCTGCATCGAGGCCGATTATCCAGGGTGTTTCTACTTTAAAGTTTTTTAAAGCGAAATCCCATTGTTTCGGATGGTTTATAAAAGGGTTTTGTTTTACCTCCGCACCATAGCGATCTGCAATTTTCAAGGTTTCGTCGGTACTTCCGCTGTCCAAAATGAATATCCGGGCATTTAGCGCTTTAATAGATTCCAGTAATCTGGGCAGATGGATCTGCTCATTAAAGGTTAAAATGATAAAGCTAAAATTTCGGTTCATATCAGGGTTAAAGTGCTGTTGGGCTGGCTAGAATTTCTTTGTAAAGTTCAACATATTGTTTAACCAATGTATCATCGTTAAAATCAGCATTGATTTGCAATGGAGCAGCAGTTCTGATTTCTTTTCTTTTTTCAACATCCTGATAAGCCTGAATTATTCCAGTTTTGATCTCTTCAATGTTTAATCCAGTAACCAATCCCAGGTTCTTATCAGCCACATAATCGGCAAGACCAACAAATTTACTGATGAGTACTGGTGTACCCACACTTAAACTTTCAACTACTACATTAGCGAAATTTTCGTTGTAAGAGGTGAGGACTGTTAGATCATGCCTTGCCATTAAGTTAAACTTATGCTCGTTACCTACCTGTCCAACCCAATTAATTCGATTGTTTAGTGCTAAATGCTCAGCTTTATATTTTAAACTTTGTACATATTCTTCCTTACCTGTACCACCAATGGTTAACTGCCAGGGAATATTAACAAGTGTTAAAGCTTCAAAAAGCAATTCAAGCCCTTTCTTCTCTTCGATGCGGGAAAGAAAAATTAAACGAAATGGAGAATCATCAACCGCTAATGATTCGTGAGATACAGCCAACTGCGAATTGAAAACTGGTAACTGAGAATTAACTAAATTGGATATTACAGTAATACTTTTTGGCGTAATTATCCTGAGTATGTCCTGCTTCTCTTGTTCACTGGTGGCATGAATATGGCAATATTTTAATAAAGTTTCACCCATTAATTTATGGATGATTCTTTTTGAAAAAGAATTCCGGTTACCAAACGTATAAGAGGTGAGCATTCCCCGTGGGGACAAAACAACGGGTATTTTATACCACTTGGCAACCAAACAGCTTAATACCGAAACTAAATTCCACCAGGCATGGATGTGTACAACCAGTTTGTCATCCTTATCACTTATCTTGTCACCCTGAATGCAATGAAGGATCTCTTTCCGTAAATTCAATAACAGCCCAGGTGAAAAATGACTATGGTCTTTAGTCCAGCGTTTAAAATAGCTAACTTTTACTCCATCGACTAAAGTAGTTTTGCCTATGGCTACGTCTAGCTCAGATGTTCCGTTTGCTGTAGTCGTTAAAACATGTAAGTCAACTTCGCTTTCCGCCTCACGCTTGTCGCTTAGCGCTGCCAATGCTTCGCACAATTTCGAAACGCTCTGAATAGGTCCGCCATAGGTGTAGGCTGGTTTGTAAGAAGCAGTGATGTGAATAATTTTCAATATAAATTCTCTAAAACAACTAACCGGCTAAACACTAACCCCCTAAACCCCATCCAGCTAATCAAACACAGGTTTAAGTACTTTTATGGTTCTGAGCAGATAAAATAGGAACCACATAATTACATAACCCCAAAAAATATTGTTGAACATAAATTCGAAGTTATTTCCTCTCCAAAGACCTTGGAAAATACTATTGAACATAATCACACAGCCTAGCTCGTACCCCCCAAATATTTCTTCAGCTTTATCTGATAGGTGTTGTACCAGCATTCCATAGAGTAACATAAAGAAGAAAACCCCTGGAATACCGAAGCTTAAATAAGCATCAACTACAGGGCGGGTTTTAGCAGAAACTGCCGACATTTTATGCGCCACACCGGCATCATAAACCCGTTGCATCGAAACGGTTTCCATATTGGGCTTTCCTGACCAAAAAATTCTGGGTATAAGCCCTTCTAAGGAGTTTTCTACAATCTCCCAGTCGTAATAGGGATGATGATCAGGTACAAAGTCTACAAATTGCGTAAACATTTCTATTTCACTCAGTCGTTTGGTAAGGAAACCCCAGTTGGTATCTTCAATCTGTTCTTCATTTTTTGAATCTAAATTTTCAAACGCCTGGTTTTGTGCCTCTTCAGCACTTACCTCACCGCTCCAACTTTGCCGAACGGTATTGTTATAGGTTGGCAAGAAATAAAGTAACACATAAGCTACTGGGATTGTCAAGTAAAGGATCAACTTCTTGTAATAAGGAAAAAATACACAGGCAATAACAATAATATTGATGATAATAGGTTCTTTATAGCCCGATAACGAAGCATGGATAAAGTTAAGAATGAAAATTGTGGCGCCTATGCCCAGGTATTTAATGTTTTTGGTATTAAATCCCTTAACAAATAATACAGCTGCACAAGATATTCCGACCAAAGTAAGTGGGAGGGCAATTTGGCTAAGCCCTGAAAAACGTTGAGCCAGTGAACCAATACCAAACACAATAATGCTCAGCCAGATCAAAAAATCATCACCCTCAAAAGCTTTTACACTTTTAATTTTTATAGTATTCTTTTGTACTAATAGCATGCCTGTAACTAGTGTAGCATGAGCCAATAAACTCATTCGTTGGCAACTGGCAATCAATGCAGTTTGTTCACTTTCTTTAAACTGTGCCCCATAATTAACTTCCGTTAAATACCGGTAACCCAAATGATCCATAAAATAAAATATGGAAGTGGTGCACATAAATCCAGCAAAAATAAGCTGTGTAAGAAATATGGGCCGCATAATCTGCTTATGGATAGGTAAATCCTGCTTAATAATAGCAGCTGGCGACAGTATAGTGGTGTAAAAGATAAAGAGCGAGCCAAACCAAGCAACAAAATAAGATATGATGGGGCTATTGATTAATAAATAGGAAACCAGAACAGGAACGTAAAGTGTTAAAATAAGTCTTGTAGGGGTATTATTTTGCATCTTTATTATAAATAGTATCTACAATTACTTCTACTTGCTTTTCAAATGACCAGTTTTGAATGATCTGTTGGGATTGGATGCCCATTTTTGTTAATTTTTCTTTACTGCCTGTTAGTTCTCTTAATTTTTGCATGAGATCATCTAAGTCATTTGATCTAAATACTTCTCCATTAATCCCAGGCTTAACAAGATCTACGGCACAGCCAACTTTTGTGGAAACCAAAGCCGCTTTACCTGCTGCCATAGCCTCGTTCACAGCCAAACCCCAGGTTTCTCCTGGCCCCTTTGATGGTAAACAAAAGAGATCGCAGGCCTGATACACAACAGGCATTTCTGTTTGATTCTGAAAATCCATAAAATGAATTCTCTTTTTTATACTGTCATCCTGAGCGTAGTCGAAGGATCTCTTCGTTCCTAAACCCTCAACCTTCCTTTTCAAATTCCCCTCTAATACGCCATTTCCAACAAAAAGTAAATGAATATACTCCAAATCTAGGCTTACAATTGCATCCAATAAAAGTTCAGGATTTTTTTTGGGTTCCAGTTTTCCTGCAAACAGGACTAGGATTTCATCATCTTTTATATCTAGCTGTGCTCTTAACCAATTCGACTTTGTAGCGCTATCTTTCGAAAATCTATCATTATCAATAGCATGAGATGCAAAATGCAATTGCCGATCTTTTAATCCATATTTCTTGAAGTAGTTTTTATTTGCCTCTCCAACATAAAATGCTATATCAATATGGCTATAAACCCAGTTTAGGAATATTTTCTTAGATAGCTGTTTTATTAAAGGGATCTTATCTAACAAGTTAGAGTCACCTCTAAAATAAATCGGTATTTTATTTTTGAAAGTCCGAAGTACTTTTAGGTGACTTGAATAAGCCCACCCATAAATTAAAATTGCATTAGGATTGAAGATTTTTATTTGCGTATTCAAATCGGGGTTAATAATTCCCTTAAAGTGATGCGTTCCAGGTGTTTTAGAAACATTTTTTACAAACTGATAATTATATCCATCTAATAAAGGTAAGTCCCATTCAATATATTTTTTAAAACCCTCATCATACCTGTTTAAAGAACTATCACCCGTGTAATATACCTTTATCTCTATTTTTTTAGCCAATAACTGGAATATCGGAGCATAGTATTGGATTGGATGGGTAGAAATTATGGCAAGCTTTTTATTCATGAGGAGATGCTAAGATATTTCCAGAGATAAGTTTATTAAAACTCTCAATTTTTTGTAGACCATTTCTGCTAATATATTGATATCTATATCCCTGTGTAGCTAATAAAGTGAAAATGTAATTTTCTGATCGACCTGTTTTTTGATGATAATGTTTATCGTACTCAAATATGATTTTGGGTTTGTGTATTTTAATTGTTTCTAGCAAGCCATCAATCACAAAGCTTTCATATCCTTCTACATCTATTTTAATAAAATCTACTTTCTGATTGCCAATTATATCATCACCAATGTGACATTCTATTTGAGTATGCCCACCTTTTTCAAACAAATTATATGATCCTGGATTTTTGCTATTTATATCAACATCAATTGTCACTTTTTCTTTTTTATTACTCAAGGCTATATTTAGGGCTTTTATATGGAGAAAGCCGTTTAAGTTAATATTAATATTTAAGGCTAAATAATTGTGAGGGACAGGTTCGAATGATGTAACTAAACCTTCGTTTCCAACCAGTTGTGCAAAAAATAAAGTATGAAAGCCAATATTTGCCCCAACATCGAGAACATGATCTCCTTTTTTAATTATGGATTTGAAAATCTTTTTAAGTTCAGGTTCATAATCGCCGGCATATACAATTTTGCTTCCAATCCAGGTAGAGGTATCGCAGCAGATGTTAAAATCACCTTCAATTGGTTTTACTACAATAGCTTCTTTTTTAAATTTATTGCGTGTAAACAGATAGTTAAATATCCGATCCTGTCCTCTAAAAAAAGTCCTTCTTAAGATAAGTTTATAAATTGTTTGCATCATAACTCACAAACTCTTTTAAATAATTCTACTTGTTTTTCAGCCATATAAATTGCTGTATAAGGTTTAAATGCATCCCAGTTTGTAGATGGCATGATATTATTTTGAATGGATTCCAGATAAGTACATATTTGATTATATGCAGTATCTATTGAGACATCAATCCCCAAAAGGAATCCAGCATTGCATTCATTTAAAAATTTTGCAGCTTTACTATCGCTATTCAAAATGGCCAATAGTGGTTTTTTAGCTAAAACATATGGGTACAATTTTGATGCATTATATGCTGTTTCATCTGATCCGATCACGATTAAGCCATCTGCCTTTTGCAGATTTTTCAAACTCTGATAAAAACCGATTCTGTTAGTATATTCGGTAACATAACCATTCAAATCGAATAGATTAGCTATAGGTGACACGGTAGGTTTTCCTTTTCCATGAGGGGCATAGCTGGTACCAATAAAATGCATTCTGAATTTATTAAATACTTTGGGGTTATTTTCAAGCCCTTTCTTAAAAGCCGAAAACAATGTTACTAAAGCAGGCTTCATATCATGACCGCCTCTACCAATGTATATCAGATTAATATATTTATCAACATTGTCGAAACTCAAAGCCAGTTTTAAGTCGTTCTCTTTGGCAATTTTAAAATCATTATCAAATGCACCAAATGTAATTACTGCTGTTGGCTTTGATTTTAACTGGGGATATCGGTCTTGTAGGATTTGGATATAATCTGTAGAAACACTGATTAATCCATCTGCGCTTTTCATGGCAATAGGTTCCAAGAACTTATTTAGCTGGTAGGAGAACCAATATTTTTTAGGACGTTCTGCTCTTGGTTTACCTTTGTAATAATCGGTATGCCAAGGATCTTGAATGTCTATTACATATGGGATGCCAAACTTTTTTTTCCAGTAAGCACCGAGAATACAAACTGGAAATTGGGTAGTTGAAAAATAGATCAGATCAAAATTTTTGTGCTTCAACAGTTGATTGCCTTTCTTGCGAAAGTACCACAGAGCGCGCAGTGCGATGCTTCCCAAACCAAATTTGCTAGTCCATTTTTTAGCTAAGGCTTTAACCTTATGTATGGAGATATCTTGAGGTACGGTTGTCAGTAATAAAGGATCTTTAATCATGTCTACATAACTTTCGTGAACCATGATTACTTCTGCTTCCCAGCCTAATTCCTTAAAATAAGGCAAGCTCATTCTGATTCGCTGCATATCTGCTGCATTGCAGGGTGGGAAATAAGGTGAAATAATTAGAAGTTTTTTACTCACCAATAGTATCTGTTATAATTTTTATAAATTTTTGTTCCTCTTGTTCCCAGTTTAGTTGATATTTAGCATATTCCAAAGCTTGAGCTTGATGCTCCTCTAGTAAGTTTGGATTTGATAAATAATTCTGAATGATATTCGTTAACTGGTAAGCCTTAGACTTATTATAAATAAAGCCCATTTTGGAATATTTTTTCAGAAGCCTTTTTTGAGCAGAAGTATCAGATGCAATTACAGCTTGGCCCGCTTGTATATAAGTAAATATTTTGTTTGTCAAGCAGATATCTCGATTTAACGGGAATCCTGTTTCTGTAGCCAAACCAATATCAAATTGAGAAGCAAATTTTATGATTTTGTTTGAAGAAATAGGGGGATAGTAATAGATATTTTCAGATCGAAAAGAAACTTGTTCTGCCAGTTTCTTGAAATACTCCTTGGTTGATGTAGTGCTAAAGCCAAGCAAGTGCAATTCTACATTTTCTTGATAGGCTAAAGAACTTATTACTCCTTCTAACCCTCTGTTTTTTCCAATATTTTGAGAGAACCAAAATAATTTGAGTTTTTCTTTCACCTTTTTTAAGATTTTTTTTTCAGATGGAAAAACATTCAGAATCGTTTTCGGATTGATTGTTGGGTATAGCTTTTTATAAGCTTCACTGATTAAAGGACTGGCAGTAGTCAGGTAATCTACCTCTGGCAGGTATTTGTCCTCAATAATTTTTTTGAGCTTAAAATCTCTTGAATTGTAATCGTTAGTAACTTCTTGCCTATGGAAATCCTCTGCATCAAAGCCACATTTAACATGGTTAGTTTTAGCGGCTAAAACAACTGCAGGTAATGCACCTAAATTATGTGCTATGTATAAATCTGCCGTCAATTTTTTAGCTTTACATATGAGATTCCGGCTGCCTCTTGCAATGCTATGTTCAGCTAGGTCAAAACGATAACCAAATTTAGATGCCAATATATTGGCAAGTTTATGTCTTGCTCTACTCAGCAAATATATCCATTTGTTATTTTTTGGATTGCCTCCAACGCGAATTTGTTTCCATTTTTTTTCCGCTAGTAATTGTTTATCTAATTCAGTTCCCCAATTGTTCCAATATAGATATATAACCGTAACATCGTACCCTGCTTCAAATAAACTATCTGCTTCTTTCACCAAACGAGGATTTAGTGAAGGCTGACCGGATGTAACAAGTACTATTTTCCCCCTTAGGCCCACCTCGTTGATGATCTCAGGTTAAAATCTTTCTGTAAAAAGAGAAAGTCTGATTGAAATAATGCATTATCATAAGGACGCCTCATCAAAGAACAAATGTCATAAACTACGAAATTGTTTTTTTCCATAAAGGCAATCACTTCGGCGACTAAAGGTGCGCCTTTATAAATATTCAGGAATGATACTTCCAAAAGAACGGCCTTGGCAGACTGGAGAGTTTTTGCGGCACCTTTTAATATTTCAAGTTCAAAGCCCTGGGTATCTATCTTGATGAAATCTGGTTTGCAAAAAGCATTAGTTAATAAGATATCATCTAAGAGTTGTAGTTCCATTTCTTCGATCGAAGCTCCCGTTTCGTTATCTTCTTTATAAACCGAACTGGCCGTATCATAAATGTTGAAGTCAATCGTCTTATTTTCGGCTCCTAACAGTGCAATTTTGACTTCTGAATCAGGCAGCAGTTTTTTCTTTTGCAGCAGTATTTCTTGTTTTTGCTGCTGACCCTCGATCATCATGATTTTCGACTCGGGAAATATTTGATTGAATTCTATTGCCCAGTTGCCTTCGTAAGCACCGATGTCGAGTACATAATTAGGAGAAAACCCTAGCTTTTTGAGCGCCTCTAAACTTTTTCGCTGCGAAGGCACACCTAAATCATCCCTTAGCCTTTGGATAAATTTAGCAGGTATAAATTTAGATGCGAGTTTTTTAAACATCTTATAGATTTAGGTAGTGTTTAGTAATAATTGAGACATCGAATTTGCTAAAGGCAAATGCCCTGCAAGCGGGTCGGTCAACTGTTGTAATTTTTTGTAGGGCTTGGATCATACCTTCTTTATTTTCGACAATAAGACCATTTTTGCCATCGGTGATTACCTCTGGTACTGCCCCCCTTTTGAATCCGATCACCGGAGTGCCGCAGGCCATAGATTCTATCATCACCATGCCAAAAGGCTCGTCCCATTCAATGGGGAATAAGAGCGCCTTTGTCTGGCTCAGATAATGATTTTTCTGTCTATCGTCTAGTGGACCAAGATAAATAATCTGCTTGCCATCAAATTTCGGTTCGATCTGTTCTTTAAAGTACCTCAAATTGTCAGCAGTGTCAGGAATGTTCCCGCCAATTAAAAGCCTATGTCCTGTTTCAAGTGCAACTTCTATGGCAGTATGCAAACCTTTTATCTTGTCCATTCTGCCTAAGAACATCAGTGAGGCATCAGGTTTCATGTGATTGACCAGATCATACTTTGAAAAATCAATAGCATTATAAACAGTTTCCCAATGGCCTGAAACATTTCCTGTGGAAACGCAATAATCGCTGCATGCGGTAAAAATTAGATTTTTATTCGGAAGAGTAGTTACTATTTTGATCCCTTTTTTAGAAACCGGTCTCCCATATGTCATGAGTTTTTTTGTAGGACTGCTTAAAATGGGAATCAGATAAGCTAAGCGGCCAAAATTATGGATCAGGTCGAAATCTCTTTTTTTTGTTAGTAAAAACTTCCAGACTAATAATAGCTCTTTTATTTTTTGCCAGCTTGACCTTTTCAGGTTGTTTTTTCCGAAAGCATACACCCGTCCGGAAATATGGGATTCGGGCCCTGCCAATAAGCTCACCTCGTGACCTAGCCGAGCATATTCTTCTGCAAACATATAAACCAGGCGCTCATGGCCACCATATTGCGGTGGTGGAATAGGGATGCCAGGATCCATTATTAAGAGGATTTTCATTTTATTGTTCTGGCTATAATACTATTGGTGAGCTGAACATATGCCATAGCTTGCGATTTGAGCGTTAAATTTTCTACAATATAACTTCTTGGTGTATAACTTCTTTCTACAATACGAGTTAAAAACAGATCTAAACGATCATTAAATTCTTTTAAATTTTTAAACTTCTCACCGCAACGTTTATCCCAGTATGGTACTGAACTCACCCCTTCAAAGCTTACAACATCTGGAAAATAGTTAGGGTCTTGCCAAAAGCCGCCTCTGTCCCAAGCTAATATTGGAGTGTTTGTGGATAAAGCTTGTTGATACGCAAAACCTTGAGTTTCATGCTCGCATAAAAAAATCATTCCATCAACTTTACTTAATAATTTATGGTATTCCTCCTCCTTATAATTACCATATTTGATATATTCTATCGTGACTTGTTTTTGATCTAAAGCATTTAATATGGGTTTTAAAAAGGTAGATTCTAAATAATTATAATCCCATCTTATTTTATCATAGACTAGAATTCTCGATCTATCTCCAATTTTTTTTTTTGTTGGCATCCATTTTTCTGTATCAATACCGCTTGGCCATACTGATATGTTTTTTTTATTCGGTAAATCTCGTTCATAGAGTGTTTTCATCCATTCACATGGTGCCAGAAGGTGTTTTAGGTTGCTATAGTCCCAGAAATCGTTATCAGTAGGATGTGACGGTAATGCTGGACCATAAATTATCGATGTGTGTGTTGGTATTTTGTCTATTACATGTGGCCTTCCAACTACTAATGCCCATTTCGTAGGGTCCTTTCTTAATGTCCGGTAGTTATTAATTTCATATGGATGTCCAATTTTATCTAAACCGTGAATTAAATTTACAAACCATCTTTTTACTCCGCTTACTGGTGCTTTTCCACGTATTAATCTTCTAATTATTGAACGCGGATAACGATCATATTTTATCCACCTATCTGCTTGTATTTCTTCGTAAAAAATATGCAATTTATTCATTGATCATTTTTAGTTTGTCATCAGGATTACCTGAAATGCCTGCTATGTACAGCTTTTTAAGGTTTTGGGTATTTAGAGATAGCATATGTATAGCTTCGCCCATAGCACGTTCAATAGAGATTGTTGGGCAAAAAACATTATCTTTAGGGCTTAGATTTATTGCGTTTTTTAAAACGCTAATGAAGCTTCTAGGACCAACAATTCTTGAAGAATAGGCATACATAAAGTTCAGTGCGCAAATCAAAACTTCGTGAAGAATATTTTTGTTCCTGAAGTAATACGCTCGGGTAGAAATGGTTTTTGGACCATCGAACTTTCCAACAAAATCAAAATCTCTTAAATTTTTAAAATCCCATTGCTCAGTCAAAATATATCTGCCAGAAATTTTGAAAATAGGTACATTATCCGGTAGGTTTCTAATCCCGAGTAATAACAAATAAATTTCTGAAAGACCTTTATTTTGATAGGGAAACACATCTATTGACCATAACTTGGCTGGTTTTAATATATCTTTTTCCCTTTCTGATATAGAGGGAAAAGAATTGTCAAAAACATAAATATTGGTGAATTCTTTTAGAGAATTTATTGTTGCTTCAGTCTGTTTCAGTCGTTGATCATTAGAAATGAAGTTTCGATATTTGGTTTCCGAAGTAGCTGCAGGAGGAACTAGCGTAGAGCTTACTATTGCAATCATTAATTACGAAATATACTTTTGTTTGAGGTATTGTAGGTTTCGAGCCAGCTTCCAGTGAAGTTGATTTGCTATAAAATCAAAAAAGTGATTTCCAATATAAAGTTTTGGTATACGTTTTTCTCCAAGAATTTTAAGCGCATATTTAATACTTGCCTTACTGAGGTCTTTAAATTCCGGATACGCCCTTACAGCCAATTGCCAAAATGCATCCGAAATCATCATCTTAAATTCCATGTCATTGGGGTAATAGCCTATCAAAGTCTCTGCTTTGCAGTTTACACTTTTTATCGATGCGGTAATATTTTTTCTTCCATTAGCATTAGAAAGACTTCCAAATTCATGTTTGCGGTAGTATACTAAACTTTCTGGAACATATATTACCTTTTTAGTCTTTAAAATCACGCGAAGAAAAAAATCTCCATCATCATCAACACTTAAAGTTTCATTCCATCTTCCTGCACTCTCAATAATGTTTTTTGGACATAACCAAGAATGGATTTCTACCATACCGGCTGGAAGATTATCTATTACTCCATAAAGTTTTTTGACAAAATTTTCAGGAGTTTCAATAAATTTAATTTTACGTGCAATATGGCTATTTATAATGTTATGTTTAGCGGTTGGCGATATTTTAAAGTTAATACAGTCGCCGAAAGAAATAGAGTTGGGATGTTTTAATAATTCGCGCATCTGCAATTCAATTTTATTCTCTGCCAACAAATCGTCTGCATCTAAAAACTGAATGTATGTACCGTTAGCATTTTTAAGCCCAAAGTTTCTAGCTGCACTGGCTCCTTTATTAATCTGTTTGAAAACTTTAACCCCGAGCTTTACATATCTTTGTGCAAGTTCAAAAGAGTTGTCTTCAGAACCATCATCTACAACAATAACTTCGATATATGGATAAGATTGATTAAGAGCTGATTTTATACATGCCTCTATAAAATTTGCTGAATTAAAGGCGGGGATAATAATGGATACAAGTTGGGGCATCAAGCAGAGAAATTAATTTTTTTCGACAGCTTTATTGATGGGCGTTCAACAATCAAAAAAAATATTGATGCAGCTGCTATTGCCACTATTACATTGAGTAGCAATGTCCAAATTTCAAAATGAAGTAAAGAAGGCCACACCTTTTTAATAATACCATTTGAATAAATCAGAATTAATGGGTGTGTAAGGTAGAGTGAGTAAGATATTTTACCCAGATAATCTAAATAAATATTTTTCTTATGGGTATACAAAGCTACCAGAATTGAAAGTACTATAAGAAGTCCTAAAAGCCATCCGCTTATGTATATAATCATTCCTAAAAAAAGGGCTATTAATAATAGAAAAATTTTGTTTTGGCCAAACTGATATTGAAAGGTTGCCATTCCAATCGAAAAATACAGGGCGTAGGTATTTATAAGGTAATAATCATTTGTAAAATTTAAAAAACAACTTAACCCAAAAATACATAGAAACCAGGCTTTGTAATATTCAGATTTATTTAGGAAATAAAATAACCCAATTAGGATATAAAATTGAAATTCTATAGACAGTGTCCAAAACACGTGGTTATAATATTCATACTTTGTAAAAGGTACATAGTAAAAGATATGTGCTAGAAACTGAAAAATATTAAAAGGGATAACTTTACCATTAAATAGTGAAAATCTATTTAATAAACTAAATGTTATTAGTGTTAATATAATTACTGTAATGTAAACAATATCTATCCGTATAGATCTTCGGAAAATAAATTTAGGAAATAATGTCGTGCGATAATTTAACTTCTGCATAGAAAGGAGAATAACATAGCCGCTGATAAAAAAAAAGACTTGTACCCCCAACTGACCATAGTTGAATAACTTTTTCAGGCTTTGGTGTTGGCTTAGCATCATACTGTAATGGCAAAGAACAACACTAATTGCCGCAATACCTCTTAAATATTGGATACCAAAGTTAAATTTAGTGGCTAACTCCATTAAAAATTTTTAACCATCTTTTATGGTTTGTTGTATCTTCAGGAACCCTGTTGTTTTTAAACCATGGTTCCATTAGATAAGCTTGATACAAATGTGGGTCGTTATCGATTTCAATAATTCGATCAATTAATGGAGAGAAATCAAGTTGATTGGTTTGTAGTGCCATTTTTAATTGCCTGCCCCAGCTCTTCACTTTTCGTCTTAATCTTATTGGCAAGCTTTTGTAAAACTGTGGACGAATATCTACAAAGTTTTGCTGTGCTTTTTTTTCCAAAAAACTAATTATTCTACTGTCTTTAAAATTTAAATATTCTGAAGCATTTATGAAACTTTTGGTATTGAATATTTCGCCAATATTAGGATCGCCAAGGTAGATAGGTATACTGCCTGTTTGCATAGTGTCGTAAAGTTTTTCAGTTTGATATCCTGGGTACATATAATTTTCAAAAGCAATTGTAAACTTATATGGTGTTAGAAATTGACGCTTCCTTTCCCAGATATCCCCTTTATACATTTCATCAATCGGTGCCATATTATTCATTGATTTGCCTGGAGCGTCTATGTGTTTGTATGTTGACAATTGTTTGAAGAAACTCTCTCGATATTTTACTGGATTTGAATAAAGGAAGTTGCAAAATTTAGTTTTTGATTTAATCAGTTTGGCAAAGTCCTCGTTATCGCTTTTTATCAGAATTTGCGGGTCAAGGCCATGCCATTGAATTCGCTTATATCGTGCGTCCCCGATTTCCTTCTCTTCAGGAATTCCGAAAGCCCATTCACAAACAGACAAATCTGGAATAATGTTCTCACAGAAATAACCAATTCTAGTATAGTCTCCTTTTGCCGGGAGATCATTTCCATATGGGCCAAAAAGTATAAAATCGGGTTTTTCGGAATGGATAAATTCAAATTCATTGAGTAATTCTGAAAAGATTTCTTTCTTTGCTGTTTGAAGATTAATTCCGTTTTGACACTTTATGTAAATTTTTTTTTTCAATCAATAATATTTTGGGGCCTTAATTATACCCATTTTATGGGCAAGAAGTTTAATGCAAAAGTGTAAAACCTTCAAGAGAGAAGTATTAACCAGGAATTTATAGCCAAAAAATACTTTTATAATTTTTAATGGTGGATAGCCAAGGATATTCATTCGAAAAAACAGAATCTTTCTGTTTCGCCATTCTATATCATTTTGTTGTTTTTTAGAGAGATTGCCAAGTGGTAATAAATGTTTCCATTTGTCGGCATATTTTAACGAATACTCTACCCAATCTTTATTAAGCTGTCCTGAAGAAAAGTGTTCAATTAATACACCAGTACAAACGAAAATTTTGTGTTTTTCACCTACTTGGGTACAAAAGTCTAAATCATAAAGATGAAATTTATCGAAATTTTCCTGGTCGAAAGGATGCTTTTCCCAAACTCTTTTAGGGCAACAAAGTAAAACGCCATCCAATGTTTTAACCTCGTTCCAAGTGCTAGGATAATCTGGCGTAATGATAGATCTACCTGTTTTATAATGTTGAATAATATTTAGATAATCAGTTTGGTGAAGCCCTTGTGCCCAAATACTTGGCACCAACGATTTAAATGTAGAACCAGCAATTCCA
This sequence comes from uncultured Pedobacter sp., assembly GCA_946478755.1. The sequence goes on from CAMLDJ010000004.1 coordinate 33,690, forward strand.
ATTAAGCCTACTTTATTATTCTCTTGAATATATTTACTTATTATTTTGCCCCATTGTTTGCTATGAAAACGAATATCTTCATGTAAAAAACAAAATATGTCATATTTGGCTTGTGCTGCACCTAAATTGTAAGCGCTGCTTGTACCGTGTTCTCCGGTAGAATTATCAATTTTGATAATTTCATAAGGTACCCCCCCAATGCTCTCTTCTATATTCCTTGAAACTTGAGTAAAGTAAGACTGGTTAATAGAGCAAATAATTATGGATAGCAAGTTTAAGTCAATTGCTTTTTACGTAAATTAAAAAAAAATACCTTCGATTTGTATCGAATTATATCAATCAGATAAAAAAAATAATTGTGGTGTACCCATTTATACTTAAAATATGCATAACCGTGAAGCATTAATGCGTTGGCTGTACTTATTTTTTCAGTGCTAAGTGTTTGGCTGCCAATATGAGTAACTTTTGAAGATTTTACCATTACATTTTTTAAACCATGCTTTTGCAGTGTTAGTCTGTAGTCGTCGTCACAATACCAAAAAACCAAACTTTCATCAAATGGCCCTGTGATACTAAAGTTGGAACGCTTTGTTAAAAAACACCATCCTGTAAAATGCGTGCCATTATTGTACCCACGGTTTAATTGAACAAACTCGTTCTTATGATTTCCGTGAAAAATAGGACAAAATGAGTTTAGGCAAGCAAGATCAGGTTCTGATTTTAAAACAGCTAAATGTTCAGTTGCCCAGCCAGTATGAAATAATAAATCGTTATTGCAAAAACAAATTAACTCACTTGTACCCGCCTTTAATCCAATATTTAAATATTTGTGAAAACCGAACTCTTCCTCTGGATATATAGTTTTAGTATTTTTATATTCGTAAGGAGTCAAACTTCTATTTGACTCTATTACAAATACTTTAAAGTTGATTTTACTTTCCTTTTCTGATTTGAAAAGTGATTCTATAGTTTGCTTTGTAACTGTCTGAAGCTTTTCATTTTTTGCATTACTTAAAATTACAATATCGATATTATGGATCATTGGGCTTTACTACAGTAGCTAATCACTAATAATTAGCATTTAAAAATTTCGTTAAAAAGATAAAGCCAAATTCAACGAGATATAATAACTTATAACATCCCATCTCTTTGGTGTTAATAACAATTAAGCGATTTAATTCTACAGTTCTTTCTATTTGCGATTGTTATAAAAAGATTCCGTTTGCGGTTTGGTCTGCCTGGCTCAGAATATCATACAGATCTGGATAATTTGAGCTTATATCTTTAGAATTATCGTTAGTTTTTATTTTAAATAAAGTTTTACCAATTGCTATTTTAATTTTACTATATAGCGATATGTTTTTTGAGTCGCCAGGATATTCATATAATAGCCTGCCTATTTTTCCCTCATTTTTTAGAGTTTGTTTTGAAACTGCTGATGTTATATTTTGAGGAGTATCTACACCCATGGCCATATAGCCGGTGTAGTATGCAATTTCACACTGGTGATAACTTGCCCGCAAAGAATATTCCCAATCCAACATAACAAAATTTGTATTATATAAACCAATTTTGGGCAGAACTGAACGTCTCATCAAAAGGTATACATCGCTAAAACTAAAAGATTTTGTAATACCTTTTTTCCATTTTTCGAAATCAACAAGCCTTGAGTTTAAGGATATATTTAACGATGGTGAAAAGCTAGCTGTTAATGAATTGGAAATGCAAAGATCTGTTTCAGGATTTTTAAGCATATAATCGGCACATTTTCTGATGGCCTCATAACTAAATATATCGTCATCAATAATTTTTTTTATTAAAGTCCCCTTTGCCATCATCATGGCCTTGTTCCAACCATGCGCTTGATTTTTATCAGCCTCTGATAAAAATTGGTGTATTTTCCCTGCCTTATATAGCGCCTCTAGATATTCTTTGGTTCCGTCATTGCTATTCCCATCAACAACCACAATTTCTTCTCCTGAATTAAGGCTTTCAATAAGTTTTACAAGCGTAATTTTTAAGAAATCTAAACGGTTTCTTGTGGATATTATAAAGGAAAGGTTAACTTCCATTGCTGATTCTATATTTGTCTAGGTGTTCATCATAAGTAATCAATGGTGTAGCCTCATATAATTTTAAAATTGTCTTTTTTATATATTCTGTATTTCTTAGACCTGGTATTTTCATAAGAAAAGTATTTATGAAATTTATTTTCTTTTGTTTCTGCACAAGTTTTTTTGGATAGTTTCTATCTTTAATTATCTCTTTAACTTCATCTATATACTGATCAAAAAAATTAACATGAAGTTGATTTTTATGAAATCTGATTGCACTAAAAATACTGTTAGTAGAATACAATTTTTTATATAGAAAAAAATGACTAAAAAGTTCAAAATCTCCGGCCAACCTGTACTTTGAATTTATCTTAGAACCAATTTCTTCCCACAGAGTTCGTCTCCAAAATGTTCCATCTTGACCTATCCATTTTGATTTTTCATCCATATAATCAAAAACCGACGAACGGCTTAAATGCCCCGGAGATGTTATAAAACTTTTATGGTTTATGGTTATGGATCTTCCTTGTATCCAATCTACTTCCTTCAAATCTGAAAACATCTGGGCAATTGCAAATAGACTCTTTGGCATCAATATATCATCAGAATTAATGTAAGTCATTATTTCACCTGTTGACAAATTAAAACCTTTATTTATGGCATCGTACATACCATTATCTTTTTCGGATACAAAATAAAAGATGTCCTTTTCGAATTTTTTTATGATTTCAATTGAAGCATCAGTACTTCCACCATCAATAATAATATATTCTAAATTTGGATATTTCTGACTGATTACTGAATTAATAGTTTCTTCTAAATATTTGACTCCATTATAGTTAGGGGTAACAATCGAGATTTTGGGATACATTATAATAGGCTCTCTCATCTGCTAAATATTTTGTCCCCAAGTTCTTCTAATGGGAATAGTTTGAATTATAATATTCTCCAGGCCAATTAAAACTTCATTAAAGTTATCTGGTTGCGATGGTGTTTTTTCAGTCTTTTGCGCGAGAGAAATTAATGAATCGCAGATTTCAGACATGTTGCTTGGATCAAAATAAATTGCGTTATTCTCCAATAGTTCTACATGTCCTGGTATTCTCGAGCAGGCTACATTACAGCCTAAGTTTAAAGCTTCCAACAATGGCATATTCGTTGGGCCTAAGAATGAGGGGAAGATTAGTCCAACGGCATTTTGGTATAGCCACTTAAGCTCTTCATTTTTAATAAAGCCTGTTATAATTACTTCATTTTGAATTCCAAGTTCTATTATTGTTTGATTAATATATGAAAGATTTCCTTGGTCACTACCTGGAAGTATTAGTTTATAGTTTTTGAAATCGTTAAGGGTAATAAACTTAAAAAATGCCTTTACAAGGTTATAATGATTTTTATGCGGCCAGAATTGTGCAGGATAAATAAAGAAACTTGTTTTTTCTTTAATAAATCTTGGCTGAAAAGGTATCACAGATTGATCAATTATCTTTCCAGCGAACATTGGTAAAACTTTAATTCTTTCAGGGTTGATTTTAAAATAATTTACCACTTCCTGTTTTCCTGTTTCTGATTCGCAACAGATAATTAAAGCTTGATTAAATAATTCGCTATAACGCTTTTGTCTAAAATTAAACTCGTTATTCGTGCTAAGTTCTGGAAAAGCATATGTGGTTTTATGCCCTAAATCCCAGTTAACGAATCCATATGGGAAGTTTTTAATTATAAAGAATGGATTAGGGTAGAAAACCATCTCAATTTGATAGTCATTTAGTATCTTCTTAGCTTCAATATTTATTTTTTGATTTTCGGGCTGTCTTAAATCAATTGAAAAGAATTTGTGAAAAAAATTATTCTTTTTTGTTTGAAAGAAATTTCGTTTATACGGTATGTTTATTATTGGTTTTTGATATATCGAACTAAGATTAAATCCTACAAAATACACCTCTATTTTTTTACTAAAAAGGCTCTCGTTAATCCCTTGGAGTAATCTGTCTGTATATGAAAAACCTCCGCCTATCTCATTAAAATCATTATTATCTATCCAGATACCAATCTTAAAAGGTTTATCCATTAATTGCTTCAATTACTTTTTGTTGATTGTTTAAATTTAGTCCCAAACCGCTGGGTACATAAAATCCGTTTCTTGCCAGTTTCTCTGCAACTGGATAAGATTCGTTTTTAAATAATCCCATTTTCTGAAATACAGGCTGTTCATGCATGCACCAAAAGAAAGGGCGGGTACCGATTTTTTGATCAGTTAGATAATTTATCATATTTTCTTTTTCCTCTTGCGTTGGTGCTACTAAGCCAAATACCCAATAAATATTCTCGCTATAAGCGGTATTGGCCAACGGTAATTGGTATGCCCTATTTTTTAAAGGCATTAATCCTACCTGATAAGCTTTCCCCATAGCTCTTTTTTTCTCAACAAAACTATCAATCTGCTCTAATTGTGCTACGCCCAAGGCGGCTTGTAAATTGGTCATGCGGTAATTCCAGCCAAGTTCATAATGAACGAACCGCGGGCCATTTGGCTCAAAACAAAGATTTCTTAGTTTCTTACACCTTTCGGCCAACTCACTATTATTGGTTAATAAGATACCGCCTTCACCTGTAGTAATATGCTTGTTCGGATAAAAACTAAAAATGCTGATATCGCCAAAACTGCCACACATTTTGCCTTTATAGGTTTGGCCGTGCATTTCGGCAGCATCTTCGATTATCTTTAGCTTATATTTTTTGGCTAATTCAATTATAGGATCCATATCTACTGGTAATCCATAAATGTGGACTACTAAAATGGCTTTTGTCCTGATTGTTATCTTTGCTTCAATTTGGGTAATATCCATATTCCAGGTCAATGGATCACTATCTACTAAAACTGGCAATGCACCAGCAGTAACCACAGATTGCGCTGGAGAGATAATAGTGAATGTAGGCATGATTACTTCGTCTCCAGGGCCAATATTTAAAGCTTTAATCGCAATATCTAAGGCTGCAGAACCGCTACTAACCGCAATGCCGTACGAACTACCAATATATTTACTAAACTGTTCCTCAAATTTATTAATAAAAGGCCCTTCGCTACTGATCCAGCCTGTTTCAATACACTCAGTTAGGTATTTTAATTCATTGCCACTAAGTAGGGGAGTGTTAACGGGAATCGGATGCATTATAATTTTTTTAAAATATAACACACGCCCCAGGTTTCGCCTGTGGGTGTGTTCTTGCTTAGAAATTCTTCGCTGTGGATAAGTTCAAATCCTGTTGCATAAGCTAGTAGCTCTATTTCTGGTCTGCTGAAATGCCGCATTGGATGCTGCTCTTGAAAGAAATGGGTCGAACCGTCGCTAAGGTTTTTTACTGTAATATCATAATTGACCTCAACAATATTTAATTCGTGATGTATCACTGGATTTGCATTTCTAGTAACTTCTATATTTTGATCCTGAAGTATTTTGATTCGCTTTTCCGGAACTTGAAAGTTTACTGCTACGCTATGCCAAACATCAAAAATAAAGAGACCGCCGGAATTTAAATGACGATGTACATTTTTAAATGTATCAACTAAGCTTTGATTGTTGGTTAAATAACTGATAACGTGAAAGAGTGACAAAGCAATATCAAAGAATTGGCCAATTTCGAAATTGGTAATATCTGCTACTTTAAAGTCAACATTAATTGCTTTTGAACGATTCGCAATATCAACCATCTCCGGACTGCGCTCTAAGCCAAGAATCTGATAACCTCTTGCTGATAGCAGGTTTGCATGTTTGCCTGTTCCTGAACCTAATTCTATGATTTTTTTACTTTCAAAACTGTATTGTTTAATCAGGTCATCCAAATAATCAACTTCTGCTTTATAGTTTTTGTCTTTATAAAGAAGGTCGTAATACCGACTGTAAAGTTTAAAGTTTTCGCTCATTATTTGATGTTTTTAGGAATAGGGTCGAAACGCACCTTGTCTTCATCGCCGCAGTACGGACCTTGTTTAATTTCTATGAGCTCTGATGATTCTAACATTTCAAAGCCGTGCCCACCCGCCGCAAGTAAAATTACATCTCCCGTTTCCACTATCCTGCTTTCAAGATAAACCTGGTCATCATTATAAAAATCTACACGTACTTTGCCTGATTTAACGTATAACACTTCCTGTGTAAGGGTTACTTTTCGTTCTACAAGCTTATGCACATGCGGCGGTATAATATAACCTTTAGGCCGGTTCATGTACCCCAACTGTTGCGAATAATCTTGCGGGGTGAAGAAAGTTATCCCTTCCTTTTTGTAATTGGCTCTAATGATGATTGCGAGTAATTTTTCCTGAAAAGATACTTGTTCGATCATTTTATTAATTTGTAATTGCTCGTTTGATTTTTCTAACAAATAGCAGAAGTATTATTTTATTGATGGCTATAAATTCTGTGCCGCTAAAAGGAAATTTGTTATGGGATGGCTTAACAAAAAAAAATATGCCTTTTATATAACACTTTAGGCCAGATAAAAATCTGTTACAATTAAAATATTGTACCGCAACATTTAATATATGCCTCGAGAATGATTTTGCTCCACAAAGCTTTAAAATGTCCTTTTTATAGTCATTAAATAAAAAGTCCCAGCCTTGGGCTACCTTAACCATGTTTCTTGTCATGGAATCTGTTGATCCATGTACTTCTGCAAGTTGTTTTCTGATAACGCAAAAAGAATAACGTTGGGCCAATCTAAAACAAAAATCATCGTCCTGACAGATTGTATACCGCATATCAAAGCCGTTTATATTAACAACTGCACTTTTTTTTGCCGTGATACTAATCATAGAAGAAAGAAAACCCTGATTTAATACATCAGCATATTTATTTTCTCCTTCTAGCGTCCAAAGTGGTCCGTTAATCAGGCTACAGTAAGCAAAAGCAACATTTGGATTACTAACATAAGCTTTTTGCATTTCTTGTAAGTAGTTTGGTAGCCATACATCATCACTGTCCAGAAAAGCAAGATACTCGAATTTGGAAGCTTGAACACCGCTGTTTAATGCTGCATTTTGCCCTTTGTTTACTAGATGTTTTATAATTTTGATTCTTGGATCTTTGATGGCTTTAATTCGTGCTACACTTTTATCTTCGGAGCAATCATCTACTACAATAATTTCAAAATTCTGAAAGGTTTGGTTAATGATACTGTTAATCGAATTTTCAATTACCTGTTCTCTATTATAGCATGTAATGATACAAGAAAAATACATTCCTATAAATTTTCAGAAGGAGTACAAATTAATAACTGGGTCGTGTGCTCAACATGTGTAATTTGATGGGAAATAATATTAAAGTATTCACCTACGAACCGACGGAACTCGTGTGCATTCCATTCTCTAACATGTGTTGGGTTATCAGGAGGGCCATAATTTTGAATACCGTATAACATGTCTCTTTCCGGTGTACTTAAAAAGAGGTACTTGAATTTAATTTTCTTAATCATTTCCAATAATTCATCAGGCTTCAATACATGCTCAACAACATCTGCACAAATAACAATATCTACCTCTTTAGGTATAGAGGAATTATCTAGTTCTGCATTAATCCAAGTACGATCAGGAAATGTTTTCTTTAAATAATCGAAGGTTGGATTAACGTCCATTCCTATCGTTTGATAATCTCCAAAATATGATATCAATTTGAAGCCCGAACCACAGCCAATATCTAAAACTTTACTGAAATTATTTTCCAATAAGTAGTTTTTAGCTAATTGATATACTTCTTTTTGATATTCATCTCGATATGAAGTATCATCATCATAATTGTAAGACTCTCTGTGGCGATAGCCAGTTTTAATGTAATACTTCTGTTCAAGAAACTGACCGCTGATTTTTCCTGCAGTCAATTTTGCTATGAATCGGAGATAATTTAGGCCTTTCATTTAATTTAAATTTCTAATTTTTTTACAGAAGTTTAATTTCATTTGTGGTTAGCTTATTATTTGTTCCCAATCTACTGAAGCCGATACTGGTCCCATATCTGATGCATCCGTTTCGGTATCATACTTGACCATATCAAAAACTTCAAATATTAATATATTCTCTTCTGAAAAAAAGTCAACGGAACCGTCTCCGAACCAAATTGATAAGTTGTACTTTCCGTTTAATAGTTTTGGACTTTCTATAGATACTTTTAGTGTACCACTAGCTGAATTAACAATTTTATTTTTTGGTATCTGTAATTTTGGATTTGTTCCAAAAATTTTATTGCTATTTATTTCACTTATTACAAAACCCAAACATGGGAATAGAAAATCCTTACAATTATGATAATGGAGTTCCAATATAATCTTATTTACCTGTTGATAAATTTTCAGCTTTGCTATGTGAGTGCTTAAATTATTAAGTTCACCTAAAATTGTGGCGCTCTGGTTATATTTTTGAATGATATGTCTGGTAGACCCAAATTGAATGACCTTACCTTGGGATAGTAACAAAGTATTATTGCATAATCTACTAACTGAATCCATATTATGACTCACAAAAAGTACAGTCCTTCCTTCTCCCTTGCTTACTTCGCCCATCTTGCCCAAACACTTCTTCTGAAATTCGGCATCACCAACAGCCAATACTTCATCTACAATCAATATTTCGCTTTCTAAATGTGCTGCAACAGCAAAAGCTAGGCGAACATACATACCCGAACTATATCTTTTAACCGGCGTATCTAAGTAACGTTCTATCCCAGCAAAATCTACAATTTCATCCAGCTTGCGCTGGATTTCCTTTTTACGCATGCCCAAAATAGCACCATTTAAAAAAATATTTTCTCTACCGCTCAACTCCGGGTGGAAACCAGTCCCTACTTCCAATAAACTTGCAATTCTGCCTTTACCTGATATTTTTCCGGTAGTAGGGGCAGTTACTTTACTTAATATTTTAAGTAGCGTACTTTTTCCGGCGCCATTTCTACCTATAATGCCAACGGCATCGCCCTGTTCAATTTCAAAATTAATATCTTTCAAACTCCATACCACATCGCTTTCACTTTTGGTATTCTGATTATTGCTTTCGCCAATGCGCAGAAAGGGGTCTTCTTTGCCTCGAATACGAGCATACCAACGTTCCAGATCGCGACTAATGGTGCCTGTGCCAATTTGACCCAATTGATAGGCTTTACTTAGATTTTCTACTTTAATTGCAATATTTTTTGACAATGTTTAGCGGTTAGAATTTAGAAGGTTATAAGAAAAAGGTTAGGGTTTAGAGTTTAGTTCTTGAAAAACGTTTAGATAAGCTGTGACTTTCTCAATGCACTAAGTTTAGTTGTAATAATTTCGATCTTACTTCTTGATGTTAAATAGTCTTGTTCAGAAATATAATCTAAATCCATTGCAGCGATTAAATGATTTAAGGTTTCGAGTGTTGTAGTATAAGCCATGTTGGTATAATGCGCTTTATCTTTCTGCGTAATTTTTCCTGATCCTTCAGCTAAACAAGCACCAATGCTGCTTGCTGACCTTTTAATTTGGCTAATTAATCCAAATGTTTCTTCTTTCGGAAACTTAAGTGTTAATTGATAAATATCTTTTCTGAAAGATCTGGATAATTGCCAGACTTCTAGTTTTTCAAATGAGTAGGTGTGCATATTCCTTATTTTTTATAGATGAAGTAAATAAGGGATGATTGTTATGAATATATGAAAGTTTCGTTAAAACTAAACACTAACCCCTAAACATTACACACTAAACCCTAACTCTTAATCCTCTAACCTCTCCACCTTAACCTCTAACCTCCTTACACCGTGTCGACGAAATTCCGCTCTACCTTATTAAAAACAATTGTACCCAGTAGCATTAATAGTATTGTAACAAATGTTGCATAACCTAAACTGCCCCAGCTAAAACTTCCCTGTCCTAAAAAGCCATATCTAAAAGTTTCAATAATAGGAGTCATCGGGTTATACTCAATTATCCAGGCATATGCAGGATATTTCTTAATAGCTTCAGATAGGGGATAAATTACTGTTGTTGCGTACATCAAAAGCTGCACGCCAAAACCGATCAGGAAAGCTAGATCCCTATATTTCGTTGTCATGGCAGAAATAATCATGCCTGCACCCAAACCCAATAAAGCCATTAGTATTACAATTGCCGGGAATAGACAAATTGCCCAGCTGACGTTAAAATTGGCACCAGAGAAATAATAATAGGCCATTAAGATTAAAAACAGGAGCATTTGTACGCCAAAGCGAACCAGATTACTCACTACTATACTTAATGGCATAATTAACCTTGGGAAATATACTTTGCCAAAAATGCCTGCATTATCTTTAAAAACGGAGGAGGTTTTGGTTAAACAATCTGCGAAATAATTCCATGCTGTAATGCCAGCCATGTAAAATAGGGGTTTTGGTAAACCATCAGTTGATATGCCTGCAAGGTTGCCAAAAATAAAGGTAAAGATGATCGTTGTAAATAATGGTTGAATAAAAAACCAGAGCGGGCCTAAAATGGTTTGTTTGTAGAATGAAACAAAATCTCTCCTGACCAATAGTACCAACAAATCCCGATAGGCCCAAACTTCATGCAGTTTTAGGTCGAACAAGGATGATTTTGCCTCAATGGTCCACTGCTCTTCTTCCTTAACCATAGCCATTAAGTTTGTTTAACTGCATGTTTTGTTGATCCTTATTGATTTCTGTACGATTAATTGAGCCATTTACAATCAAGTTTTTGACCGATTGAAGATAGTGTGTATATCCAAATGCTTGTATACATTTTTCCTGAAGACTCTTTTTCTCATTTTCATTTTGGCTATGCTTTAGCAGTATAGATATGCTGCGTAGCATTTCTTGCTGATCGTCAGGATCAACCAATACACCAAGCGCCCCGTTTTGAAGTGCATCTACACTGCCATCTTTATTGCCGGCAATTACCCTGAGGCCACTGGCGAGGGCTTCGATGAATACAATGCCGAAACCTTCTTTTTTACTTGGTAAAATAAAAAGATCAGACAATAGGAAATGCCCGGTAAGTTCAGCTTCATCAATAAAACCGACCATTCTGATGTGATCTTGAATTTGGTTTTTTGCAATTAGATCTTCCAATCGTTTTTTTTCTACAGCATCCCATTTGCCACCCAATAGGTAAACCAGATTCGGGTATTTCTCCAAGAGCTGTGGCAAAAGCTCAATGGTGTGGTCGTATCCTTTGTACTTTTCTGAAGACGATAAACGGGACAGCGAAAACAACACTAAGTTTTCGCGATTTAAATGGTAGCGATCCAATAAACGCTGTGGTTTTTCGAACTGGATAGGTAGATAATAAAAGGGATCAAGACAATTGTTTAATACTTCAATGCGATTGGCAGGAATGTGATGCATTTCCATAATTTTATCTGCAGTAAAATGACTTACACAAATAATCTTATCCAACTGGTTTAACATTTTAAGCTTGGAATCGGAGAGCTTTTTCCAAATTTCTATGCCATGTGCCAATAAATAGATTCTTTTATGGGGATGTATTTTCTTGATGAAATAGACAATATTGATCAAATGGATATGGCTTAACAAAATCACATCAGCTTTTAATCCACTTAAAAAAGATTGCACCACGAAGCGTTCTTTATTTCCATTAAAACCTTGAAACTGTTGTTTGCTGAGGTACCTGGAATCGCGGTCGGTATTTTTATCATACATGGAATATACTGTCGATTGAACAAGTTCTTCCTCGCTTAAATCGTATAACACACGGGATAAACTTCTACAAACCTTTTCAATGCCACCAGTAAAACTAAAAGTTTTAAGCGTTAAAAATAAAACCTTAATCGGCATGATATATTCTGTATAAGGCTAAGGCAGAACTCCAGTGCAATTTGTTTTTACCAAAGTTTTGTATGAGCGATTTTGCCCGTTTATTTGCATATCGGGATGGATCGGCAATGTCGCAGCTTTTTCTCATCCACTCCTGAAATGGAAAAGTAAAACCCATTTTCCGTCTTTTCCAGGTTTCTATTGGCAGATCTTCTTTGTAAGCCTCTACCAGGAGTTTTTTTTTCTGTTCGTAACTAAACTTTATTTCGGTTGAGATGGAAAAAACCAGATCGACAAAATTACGGTCTAGAAAAGGAACCCTCACTTCAACGCCATGACTCATGCTCATAAAATCGGTATCTTTTAACAACTGATTTTGCATATACATGTTAAATTCGAACCAACTCGCTCTTGTTTCGTTACTGGTTTTTTTTATCCCGGGGTGAAGCGGGATATCTTCCAGACAATCGATAACCGTTTTCATATCGATATTCAATAGTTCTGCAATTACATCAGGCGAGTAAACGCCCCGCAAGCACAGGTATTCGCCAATGGGGGAGTTTAAGCTAAGGTAATATAACCGTTTAAATTTGGTGTTATTGGAGAAACGCATGCTCCGTAGAACGCTTTTACTCAGCCAATTTAGGTTTTGTATTTTATGGATCCGATCAAAAGAAGGGTATCCTCCAAAAAGCTCATCGGCACCTAAACCCGATAGCAACACTTTTATACCATGCTCTTTTGCTGTTTTGCACACAAACCAGGTATTAATGCCATCATTTGTAGGTTGATCCATATCAGCTAAAACGGTTTCGAAATTCTGTACGAAATCGCGATAGGTAATAAGTTGTTCAATTTTTTGAATATTTATTTTTTGAAGCAGGCTGTTCCGTTGTTTTTTTTCGGAAAAATCTATCTCATTAAAATTGGCAGAAATACTGGATAACTGTTTGTTATTATGTTGATTGGCCAGTACCGTAATGATGCTCGAATCGAGGCCACCACTGAATAGTACACCTATATTGACATCAGAAATCATCTGCTGTTTGATAGAATGGCCAAGTTGTTCGCGGATTCTTTCTATCGCGTAGCTTTCATTATTAATGAAAGATGTGCTTTCAAACTCATGGTACGATTGGATATGATGCTCAGCGCTTCTGATGTTATATTTCAGAAAGCAGCCTTTGCCCAGGCTACATACATTTTTAAGGGTAGTATAAGGTTCGGGGATATGGCCAAAGGCAAGGTAGTAAATTCGCCAATTATCATTTTCCTGGTAGATATCAGCATGTTTGAATGCCTTCACTTCTGATGCAAAAGTTAAAGTTTGCTTAGCAAAATGATAGTAAAGTGGTTTTATCCCGTTTTGATCCCGAACCAGGTACACACATTGTTCCCGTTTATCAAAAATGCAGCATGCAAAAATGCCATCTAGTTTTTCGAAAGCTTTTTCTCGCCAATGCTGATAAGCGTAAAGGATTACCTCTGTATCTGTTTGTGTTTTAAAAATATAGCCTAAATTAATTAATTCAGTCCTGATTTGCTTATAATTATAAATTTCGCCATTATAAGTAATCACCAGGTCTTCTTTATGGCTCACCATCGGTTGATGTCCACTTGAGCTCAAATCTAAAATAGCCAGCCTGCGGTTACCTAAACATAGAGGTGTTTTTTTAGTAGCGTAAATACCATGATCATCTGGTCCGCCATGCTGCATACTATCGCACATGGCTTTCACTTGTTGATTGACCTTTTCGAAAGAATTTTTGCTATTGATGATGCCTGCTATGCGACACATTGTTTTTTATTGAACAAAATTTAGACTATTTATTGTGGACCGGATACAGCTTCGCCACCTCAGTCACATCTTATTTTCAAAAATGAACCGATTATTTTTTATATATCTTGCTGAGCCCTCTCTCAAATCTCAGGTCTCAAATCTCACGTCTCCCTAAAGCGGTTCTATAAAAGCTACCGATGTATTAATATTTATCGAATAACCCATGTTTTGTAAACGTAAAATAATACGCTGTTTATTGTGCACAGATACCAATTCGGCAATTATGCCTTTAAAAGGTCCGGCTTTAATCAATACGCTTTCACCTGGTTTAATGTCGTAATCAATGAGTTCCAGATCGGCGTCTGTAGCGAGCAAGAGCTTAAGGTCATGGATTTGTTGGTCAGGAATAGAAGCGACTTGGCTGGAGAAATAAATAAATCTGGCAACACCATTGGTCATCAAAACTTCTGCATATTCTCTCGCCGAAATATACGCAAATAGATAAGAATTAATCAAGGGCTCTTCGACGATTTTTTTACGGTCACTCCATTGCTTAACTGCCTTTTTAAGAGGTAAATAAGTTTGGATTCCTTTCCTGTTCAATTCTTCATTCGCTTTTTTTTCTGCTCTCGAACGTGTATAAACCGGATACCATCTGTAATTTTGATCTATCATTATACTATATCAATGATTAAACTCCATCTTCTAAATTAACCAATCTAAACGGTTAAGCGATTAACCCTTTCCGTCTTCCATTTCTAACCACTAATCCCTACCCCCTAAACCAATTAACCCTTTCTTTTCCAAAATTCCCACCAGCTCTTCTCATCATCGTAATAGCCACTTTTTCCATAACCTGTGTAATTAGAATAGTAGTATGTTCCGGTATTACTATGGGCATAATTGGTGGTATAAATGTTTGCATGTAACTTCTCATCGCCAAATGAATTTAAAATAATGGCAATATTGTTAAGCCCATATTCTTTTGATAAACGATCAGGAATGGTGGCAGCTCTGAATTTAGAAACGCCTGATCGGATAATAAATAGATTAATATCAGCCTTTCTAATAAGTGGTACAGAATCTGAAACCAGGCCTACAGGAGCGGTATCAATAATAATATATTCATAACTTTCCTTAAGCTTTTCAATAAGGACTGACATCGATTTGTGATGCAGCAATTCTGAAGGGTTTGGAGGCACTGGGCCAGAAGTGATGTAGTCGATATTGTGCCTTTCATCGGTAAAGATAATATCGGCTAAATCGGCCTGTTTTGATAAATAACTACTTAAACCAATGTGGTTGTCAGAACCAAAGGCAAGGTGAAGTTTAGATTTTCGTAAATCTGCGGCAACCAGAATCACTTTCTTATCTATGATGGATAGGGTTCCTGCAAGATTTAAACTTACGAACGATTTTCCTTCACCAGAAATTTCAGAAGTGATACAGATTACTTTAGTGTCCTGATCACTCGCCATAAAGCTCAGATTCGTTCTCACCGATCTAACCGATTCAGCAAATATTGATTTTGGCCGTTCTATCGACAAAACACTTTGGCCTGGTTGAACTTTTTTGGGATATTTTAAAATTACGCCAATAATTGGGGTTGCGGTTAGACCCTCGATGGTTTCGATATCGTAGAGATAAGGATTTAATATCCTGACCAATAGAATTAAGCCCAGCCCCGAAAACAAACCCATAAATAAATAAGAAGAATAAATTTTCTTGGGCACGGGAGAAATCGGGAAAAAAGAAGGCTGTGCTGCGCTAATAATTGTAGCACCCGAAATTACGGCTGCTGAGCTGATCTGTGCGGAGAGTTTTCGTTCAAATAACATCGAAAACATACGTTGGTTGATATCGAAATTACTCTGCAATTTTGCAAAATCATTTTGTTTGGCCGGTATGCTGCCCAATGCCTGATTTGCCTGGCCAATCTGTTCATTAATGTAACTGATTGTTTTTTGGTTACGCTCATGTAATAAACGGATATTGGTTACAATGGCCTGCTTTACTTCATTAATCTGCCGGTTAATATCCTGAATGGGCTGAGCATCGGCATTAAAATTCTGTAACTTATTTTCTCTATTAATGATAAGCCCATTAAGCTGTGTAATTAAACCGGTTAAGAGGGTACTATTAGTGCCTTCCAGGTTAAGATTAAGTTGTATTTTATCTTTATTGTTTTTTACCTGGGTTTCTAATTGTTGGATACCAAGTTCTTGTAATTGTAATTCTGCAATCTGGTTTTGCAGACTGCTCAGCTTCGAATTTCCCAGTTGCCGGTCGCTCGCTGGATCGATTAATTTATTATCGCTTTGAAAGCTAGAAAGTTTGTTGCCCGATTTATTCACCTGTGCATCTAAAAATGCGATCTGGCTATCCAGGTAATCTATAGTTTGTTTGGCCGACCTTTTCTTAAGCGTTGCATCGTTTTTTACATATTGTTTAATGATCTCATTGAGCACATCGGCAGAGAAAACAGGATTGCTATCCGTGTGGGTAACACCCATAATATTGGTGTTTTTCTCCTGTTCGAATACATTTAATCCCCCTGCAGCTCTGCCATACAAATCTCTGATCCCGTTGAATTTAAAACTGTAATTGCCGGTGGACGGAATTTCGGTTTTAACCGTAAATACCATATTTCCAGCATTAATCGCTTGCCCATAACGGTACTTTTTTGAACTCTTGTTATTGTCGTCGCTACTCGATAATTCAAAGGTTTTACTATCAACCGGCTTAGCAGAATAGGTAGCTCTACTGAAATTAACAGAATCCTGGGTTAAAATATCAACTTGAAAAGGCTGTTTCGGATAAAGTTCAGTCACCCGTACCCTTCCTTCTAAATAGTAGCTAATTTTATAGTCAAGATTCTTTAATGCGTTTAAAATTACGTCTTCCGAACGCATAATGATTCCCTCAGTCTGAATCTGGTTTTGATTAAAGGGGCGATAATTTACAGGCGAGCCTGGAAGTGGAGCCATTTGCTGCTGCTGATCGCCATCTAACTTTAGCGAAGCAGAAGTAATATAAATAGGGGTAATGCTGCGTACATATAACCAGGCCATCACAAAACTGATCAATACCGTTCCGGCAACCCAATACCACCTGCTTAGAAAAATCAACGCGATTTTCCAATAGTTAATGGTCTGGTTAGCTAACTTCTTATTTTCGGTTGGTGTAGTATTATCCATTAGCGGGTTAAGGTAAAGATTAATACAGCCAGATTGACTACCACAAGCAGCGGTTGTACGATATTATTAACACTTGTTAGCTTTTCGCTCAATGCCGAGCTTTTGGTTTGCTGCAGTACAATAATGTCATTATTCTGAAGAACCAATTTTTTACTGGCCAAACTGTTGATATCATTCAGGTTGACATAAATAATTTCCGGATGGCTTCTATCGCCACGGATAATTTTCAGGGTCTTAGGGTCTGCGGTTTTGTTAATTCCTCCTGCTTCACCAATAATATCAATTAAGGTAGTGTTTTCGCGTTCCAGTAAAAAATTTCCTTGTTTACTGAATTCTCCCAATAAGGTAACCTTTAAATTTACCACACTAAGCTCAATAATTGGATCGCGCAGTAATTGTTTGGCATATAAATCCTGAATTTTAATGGCAGCATCCCGCCTGCTAAGGCCTAATACCTCCACTTTTCCGATGGCTGGAAGGTTTACTTTCCCATCGGTATCTACTAAGTAAGAAAGGGTATTATTGATGGATCCACTTGCTGTTTGGTTACCGCTTGTACTACTGTTGGCAGAGGCCGTGGCACCAAATTCTTTATTTTGCAGGTTTCGGATGGCCAACTGATCATTCACCTTTATTTTATAGTAGGCATCACTAATGCCCTGATCGTTTACCACATATACCTGTTTAATGGTATCGGTAACTACATCACTCGGGGCGTTAAACAGACTATGCTCTTTTCTGGAAGCACAACCTACAAAAATTGAGCAAATGAATAAAATACAGACAGATTTTAATATTGCTTTTGTTGGGATCATAATTTGGGATGAGGAAATAGGTTTGTGCAATGGCTTACACGCAAAATACGGTTAAAGATGCTTAAAATATGGTTAAAGATGCTTAAAAAAAAATAAACTGAAAAGTAAGATTTACTTATTGTCTTCTATGGAGGCGATGAATAATGCATAGTTTCATTTTCCATTATATTCGTTGTCATTAGTATGTATCTAATTAACAACGGTTTTTAACGCCATTTGTTTAAAATCGGCCAACAATAAATACGTAGTTAGTTTTTGATGCATTATTTTTATATTGACAAAAATCATCATAAATATGTGTTTATGTATAATTACTACTACCATTTAAGGTTAGTTTTGTTTAAAACTAAATGTTATGGCCAAGTTTGTTTTTCTACTGTTGTCGATTATGTTTTGTTGGTCGAAAGTCGATGCTGATACCGGTTGTTCTTACAATGGATACGTTTATACCAGAGCGCCATATATCCTCAATTGGTATTGGTCTGTTCCAATTCAGGATAACTGCCCTTCAGGTGCGCTCCATTCTACCCAATACGCAAATGTTTCTGCCACTTCTGCAACTCCTTGTTCTGTCGGACTTTTCGCATGGGGAGTGCAAGTCAATTATGCAATTGATTTTTGTCCTTTGGATGATTTTATTTGGTTAGTGGCCATTATAAGTGGATTTTTTGGTTATGTGTTTATCCACAAGAAAACTCATTTTTATTAACTTTTTCATCTTTGTTTAATACATAAACAAAGAGATAGTTATTTCTACGGCTCAAGTAGAATGCTATCAGGACTTTCAGATGGGGCTATACTTTAAATGGTTCTACAAAAACCGGGAAAAGTTTATACGATTTCAACTGCCTGAAATTTGCTGTGGTTTTCTCTTGCGCTGTTCTACAGCTATTTCTTAGCGCAATTATGCATTTAGGCTTCACAATAGGCAATTTGTTTTTGATACAAATAAATATTAAAATGTTGTTGATAGCATACATGTTGATTCATCAACATGCAAGTGTTTAAACCGTTGGTGTCTGGAACTACCGGATTTAATTCTTAAGCGCTTTTATCAAACAAAAAATGTTATTGACCTATTTATTGATTTAATCAGATCCAGGTTCAATTTTCGGCAGAACAGCCAATAATATTTTTATTTTTTCTTTTAAAATGAAAAAAAACAAGCATTGAAGAGGAGAGGAGTAGTAGGTAAATGTTTGTATCTAAAGGACATACTATAGTAAAGTTTACTTTAGATGGATTGTGTACAGTTGATGCGTAGTCGAACTTATTAATGTCGCAGCCAATCGCAACTGTACCAGAGCCATTGGGGCTCGGCCCAATAAAATCGTTACCACCACTTACACACCCTGAGGGAACAGAGGTATCATCGCTAAATATATACCGGTATTCTGTGATGTAACCTGAGTTATTTGGATCGTAAACATATACGTTTCTAATCCACCTGGTATACATTCTGCCACCTACGAGGCAACCATTTGGTGGACTAGGGACTGAACTGATAGGGATTGAGGCGAAACAGCTTACACTGCACAACAGACCCATACAAATTATTGTAACGGCTAAACCGATAAATTTACGCATCTTCTAGAAATAAATGACTAAGGGTGCAAATATAAGCTTTTATAAGGCTAAGCCGTAAGATTTTATAACCGAAAAACTATCATTAATTACTTTTTAATGGTTTGCTAGGCTCATTGGCAAGGTTATAATTCATGTTTTAAAGTGCTTCTAGAGAATCAATTACTACGTGCGCGGCTGTGCACTTTTCGTTTTGTATTATCCCTAGCTATACGGAGTAAAACTACATTGTAGATTGTCCGATAGACGATTACGCTTGGTCTCTAATTTTTTCCGCGGGATTATTTAGGGTATATTTCATTCGAAACAGCAAAAAATTCTTATAAGGATTTCTTAATTCATTCTATTTCTGCCTGATTCTTTTCCAAATCAGGCACATTTGTGTAAAATCTCCTCCATGGTCGGTGGCTCACAGATCACAACTTAATACCTCCATTTGGGTTATTTTTTATCAAAAAAATCCTTTTCATTACTTATCAATAAGTATATAAGATCGTTAATCATGTATGATTAAATTGATTTATAGGTATTATTAACTTTGTTTTGTTATATTTGTACTACGTAATCATCCCGCCGTCGTCTATGTATGTTATTAAAGGTTAAGAATTTATTGCTTTTCATTTTTGTTCTATTTTCCTTTTCGGCTATTGCACAAACTAATCCAACAGGATGTATAATTGTATTCCCTTATGGCGCGGTTGCTGCATTCCCAAGGGTTTACACAACGCTAACAAGTTACTCGGTGCCTACAACAGAGAGCGCTGATATTCAGGGTCTTCCTGTTTATGATGGTTTGGGTGCTGGTGTAACTGTCAGTTATTCCTGTTATAGAGATCCAATACCCAATTCAACAAGACAATGTGTTGTAAGGGGGACTTCTACTCAATGGTATGGAGGGGTGTTAGCTCAAAACTTTTATCAGTGTCCCATAGATGATTATATACCCTATATTCTATTGGCAATGGCCGCATTAGGCTTTTCTATAATCAGAAAACAGGCAGTACGTGGGTTAAGTAATTATAGCTTGTCTTAAATCTTTTTTCTAACCGACATTGAACTCGTCTTATTCATTTTGTTCATGATAATTGTCAATAGGTCGATTGTTGGCAGTTATAACCTCTATTTTCCAAAAGATCCCTCTAAGCATCATTAGGTTAGCTTTTTAATCAAATTAGGATCGACAATAGCTCGACCAATTATTTATTTAATGTCTTTTTTTAAAAACCAAATTAAAAGGTATGGCGTGCACCCTCTTTTTATTTGCAATATTTGCATTTAATGTAGTTTTAAAGCTACTGATTTTTGGTTTTTATGAAGTTTTTGTTGTCTATTTCTATCCTTGTTTTAGGTTCTTTTTTTAATTTATTATTTGCTCAAACCACTGGAAGAGGATGTAATCTTGGTAGTAGCGTTGCCACTGAATATTTGGGAATGGCTACTTATAATGGAAGTGCTGATCAAAAGGTTTATGTATATAGCTCTTCCTCCTCAACAATTATCGGCATTGCATTTGGGCAGGGCTATAGCGGTTATAGGTGTGGATACATTAATATATATGATGGAGGAGCAAGGTGGGATTCCGCTACTCAGCAGAGTATACCTTACCAGGCCGTAAACGAAATAATAAATAATTATGCAAACGATGAATCACATAGATGTGTTACGGCTTTATCGCTTAGCCAGAACTTCGTAAGTGGTCAGGGCGGAGAGGGTTATGAGGCAGATTACAGTTATAATAATCCTGCTTATTATTCAAATAACGACCCTAACTATCCTTGCAATACACCCCCTAACAATCTTCCGGTAGATCAAAATGTTATATTTATGCTTTTACCATTAGGCCTTTTCGGCTTTTGGAAAGTTAGAAAGAAATCTGAAAGCTATCTGGTTTAAGCTAGATAGGGTAGTTGGGTGTAAATCTTAAAGCATCATTATTGAACAAAACGAACGTAGTTTGTAGTTCATTACAGTAGTAACTTCGCATAACAATGCGGAGATGTACTACATGAAATACTTTTTTATAGGTCTTTTTTTGTTGTCTTGTAATCTTGAAGCTAGTGCGGATACAGGATGCAAGTTGCCTAATGGTAAGATCTACGGGCCACAAACGGGAACCGCTTTGCTTGGAGCTACATTAATCCCTCTGAATTTGGGTATTTTAGTTCCTCTTTACAATTCACCCGAGATTTCACAAATTCCGGGCGCATGCCCTGGGTATGCAAATACTCCTGTAAGCCTTGGAACTCCTTGTACTACATCTGCACTAACCATACTGGGTTTGGGGCTTGTTGCACAAAATGAGGGAGTGGAATTTTCTTACTCGTTTGTGAACTGTAATTTAGATGATTACACTTGGGCCCTTGGTGCCGCCGCGGGTCTATTCGGCGTATTCATCATCAAAAGAAGAAACAAACTATAAATCATCTTTGTCGGCTCGGATAGGAAACTATTCGGCATATGTAAAGCTATTCTTTATCTTTACCACAGTTTTCTGCTTAAAAAAAAGCCGGAGCATCGCTGTTTGGTAACCATGAAGATATCCCTTATTACAGTCGTTTACAATGGAGAAACATTCTTGCAAGCGTGTTTTAATTCGGTAATGGCGCAAACCTATCTAGATGTAGAATACCTGGTGATTGATGGGGGATCGACAGACCGGACGTTGAGTATTATTCAGGAGAACCAATCTGCCATTGATTATTTTGTTTCAGAAGAAGATAAAGGTTTGTACGATGCTATTAATAAAGGGATCCAGAGGGCAACAGGTGAGGTGATCGGGATTTTAAATGCCGATGATTTATTTGCACACCCTGATGTGTTGGCATTAGTAGCCAAAACCTTTATCGATCAGCCGAAAATAGATGGGCTTTATGGCGACCTCAATTACATCCATCCCACAACACATAAAACGATCAGGACGTGGAAGTCATGGCAAAATACCTTTCAGGATCTTAAAAAAGGCTGGATGCCCGCGCACCCCACACTGTATTTGAAAAAATCGTTGTTTGAAAAAAATGGCGATTATGCCTTAGATATGGGCACCGCTGCCGATTACGAATTAATAATACGTTACTTTTATACCCACAAAATAGAAGCGGTTTATCTGCCTATTTTAATGGTGAATATGCGCATGGGAGGGGTAAGCAACCAATCTGTGATGAGCAGGGTCTCTGCCTTTATTAATGATTATAAAGCCTTAAAAAGGAATAAGATGCCTTTGCCTTTTTGGGTATTGCTAAAGAAAAAATTAAGCAAACTCAGCCAATTTTAATTCTTTTCCGAAGAAGAATTTAAAAGATAAATCTCCTCAGATTATCATCATCCGATCGCTATCGGATGCGATAAGGCTTTTTCAGCCGATGAAACGATCCTACAACGATCGCTAGGCATGTGGTTAAGGTTCCCGCCTGCACCTATCGAGTGGACACAATTTCATTCATCTTGCGTCATTCCCGTGAAAACGGGAATCTTAAAGCTTCAGATATTGCTCATTAACCTTTCTTGTTGCATTAAGATTGCCAGTCAAGCTGGCAATGACGATCAATGCTAAGGATATTGCAAAAGATGTGTCTACACGGTAGGCCTGCGGGGAAAGACGACTACGCTATTGGAATGTGTGAATGGTAGAAGTTAGTATTTAGCCAAAAACAAATAAGCTGGATGACAGGTTTATAATGAATCGTCATCTCGATCGCAATAGAGAGATCTCTTAAACATAGTCCAAAGATCTCTCCTCCGAAGGAGTTCCTTTGGAACACTCCGCGTTGCTCCGGAGATGACGACCCCTCTGAGGTAATCTGATGTTCGATAAGCAAAACACCATTATAAATCCACTTCACATTTGATTTATGTCATGTCAAACATTTTACATCACAATTTTGTTTAAATTAGTATGGTTACATTTGCTTGCAAGTCTCTATAAGTTTTGCTAAAAGATATTCTGAATACCAGCCCTGACTATTTCTGTATAGCCATATTTATTTTGGCCTTTTCAATCGTAATTATTAGTATTCCAAGTATAATCTATACTTCTTTAAAATATGGCCTTTTTGATAAGAACGACCTGTACCGTAAAAACCATAAACGTAATATTTCGCGTTTAGGCGGCTTGGCCATTGTAGGTAGTTTTACCGTATGTATCTTGCTTTTTTCGGCCATTATTAATTTTAAAGAAGCTAATTTCTTAATTGCATCGTGCATCATCCTTGCGGCACTTGGCCTAAAAGACGATGTTTATGGCACCAATACCAGTACAAAATTTATTCTGCAGATCGTAGTGGCCTTTATCCTGGTTTTTTTTGGTGCTTTCCGTTTAACAAGTTTGTATGGTGTATTGGGCATAGGAGATATGGCGCCTTTATGGGGAAGCTTTTTTTCGATTGCATTGATTATTTTCCTGAATAATGCATTTAATTTAATAGATGGCATTGACGGATTGGCAGGTGGGATCGGCATTTTAACGAGCCTGGCTTTCGGTATTTTGTTTTCTTTGATGGGACAAGTACCCTATGCATTTATAGCCTTTGCACTGGCAGGTGCTATAGCAGGCTTTTTAAAATACAATTGGTTTCCTGCAAAAATATTTATGGGCGATACGGGTGCACTGATCATCGGGCTTATTTCTGCTGCCCTGGCCATTAAGTTTATAGAACTCAATAAGTTTACCGGAGGAAATAAGCCAGCCTTTTATTCGGCCCCGGCAATAGCTGTTGCCATCCTTATTGTACCGATATTCGATTCTTTAAGGGTTTTTATCATCCGTATTTTAAAAGGAGGTTCTCCGTTTAAAGGCGACCGCAACCATATCCACCACCGTTTAGAGCAGTTGGGTTTTAAACCAAGCTTGATCGTAATTTCTACTGCCGGGTTTAACCTGGCTACAATAGCTGCTACTGTTATTCTTCAGCATCTTGGTAATTTCGTGCTGATTTTGCTCATTATTGGTCTCTGCATTGCGTTCAATACCATACTCACCTTAAGTCTGCTTAAAAAGAAAGGCAGGTAAACTTAGTTTAGCTATTTTCCTTCGCTTCAGAAAATTTCGCTTTTTTTAGTAAAGCTAATGTAGTGCCTATCGGTTGGGGCAGTCCTTCTTTCCGCTCCTATCTTTTTGTGATGGTAAGTGGTCATTGTAGTTTAGTGCAACAAAAAGGATAGCCGCTAAAATAAGGTTTATTTAACCAGGGCTTGTAGGACAAAACCAGGGCCGATTTGTATCGCTTTCCTTGCAAAAAGGATGTTTATAGCCCCGGTCGCAGCGGCATCCCTGGAGCGCAGCGCAGGGATATAGCGAAGAACGGGAACAAGCCTTAATAGCTGTACTGGCTCTGCGCTCCTAAAAAAGAACCTCATTGTTTAAGCAGATGACTTTGCGGTTCAGAAAATTTCACTTTTTTTAGTAAAGCTAATGTAGTGCCTATCGGTTGGGGCAGTCCTTCTTTCCG